>CALFYU010000404.1 GCA_937952455.1 uncultured Planctomycetaceae bacterium | reverse complement strand
GCAAGGCGTCAATCGCAGCGGGACTACTGGCCATCATTCGCCGCCGCGTTTTGGGCGAATCGCTGGAACAGATCGGCGATTCCTATCCCACCGCTGCCAGTCAGCGGGACGTGGTCCAAGTGATCGAGGCCGCCTCGGCCGTGGCGGAGAAAAACTACAACCACTTCCTCGCCGGCCGCGGTACCCCGGTCACGGCGCTGTTGAGCGACACGGAAATCCAAATCATTGAACCGTAATGCGGTGGTGTCTTGTCTAACGCTAAATGTCAGATTGACGGCTGTTTTTTCTAAGGGGTGGCCCGACCGCGCAGCGGTTGGGTGCCGTCCGTCAGGCACAAGAAGCCGCGCCATGTGCGTCGATTGTAGTATGGGCGCACATGGCGCAGCTTCTTGTCGCTTCGCGACCCAGCCAGAACTGGCTGGGCCACCCACGACCAAAGCATGACATTTTTCGATAGACGAACCAGTTGGATGCGTCGCGACGCACCTTGTCGTAGCGCGCGGCTCGGCGGGGCCTCGCCGGAGGGCGGATTTGCGTGCGGTTATTTACTCACTGCTGCTTCGTAGCGGCCGCAGTTGTTGATGCGGGCGTAGCAGTCGTTGAGCACCCAGTGGAAGGCGATCAGGTGCACGCATTCGACCATGCCCATGTCGTCCAGCGGCACGTGCAGGTTCTTTTGACCCAACCCTTGCAACTTGCCGCCGTCGTAGCCGGTGATGCCCCAGGTCGTCAGGTCGTGCTTGTTGGCCCATTCGACGGCGTTGAGGATGTTTGGGCTGTTCCCGCTGCCGCTGATGGCGACCAGCACGTCGCCGGGCGAGGCGAAGTTCTTGAGTTGTTCGACGAACACGCGGTCGAACCCCTCGTCGTTGCCCCAGGCCAGGATGTAGGGCGTATTGTCGGTCAGCGAGAGGACCTTCAGCCGCTTTTTGTCGTCGTTGAGAAAGTCCTCGCGATTGAGCGTGCTCTTGCCCAGGTCTTCGCAAAAGTGCGACGAATTCGACCCGCTGCCGCCGTTGCCGATGATGAACACGAAGCGGTCGTTTTCGTAGGCGTCGTAAATGTCATTGCTGAGGCCCTCGATCTGGCTCAAATCGAGCGTATCGAACACCTCGCTACAGCGGTCGAGATACTGCTTGGGATTCAGTGTCGCACCCAACATGGTCGTCGTCTTTCTGCTTTTCTGCTTGCGGAATATGTTTGACCCCCCGTCAGAGCCGGGGGCTGAGGGATCTTTAATTTGCCGGGGAGTGATTCGCCCGTAGGGTCCGCACAGCGGACCCTACGGTTGACGGCGGGACGTCGCCGGCGAATCGGTAATTTAGCAAGTTCGCCGCCCGTGGACTAGTTTGCGGGGAAGTGGTGCGGTCCGGCTCGCGTCGACGCAAGAATGGGAAAAGCGGGCGGAAGCGCCCGACTCCTGCTATGATGGCCAAAGTGAGCGATCGGCTGCGGAAAGTTGACGACCCATTTGACCACGTTATGGGGCGAATGAGAATGAAGGGTATTAGCTCTGCGATTGTGGCGTTGGCTGGAGCCGTCTTGATTCACGCTTCAATGCAAACGACAACTCAAGAACCGTTTGCAGCACTTGCCGGGTTAACGATGGTCCTTTTCGGGGTTATTGGTTGGGCCATCTTCGTCTAACGACGCGATGATAAGAATTCAAATTAGGACACTACCCAGTATACCACCACCCAATATTGCCGTCCGCCCCAGGGTCCGATATATTAGTAATTGCTTAAGTGTTCGGACCTTACGGCAGTCCACTGGGAAAGTGGTGACCCCATGTTCTCCATCCACGATGCGCCTCAGACGCTGTGTGACGGGATTTCCCGCCGTGAGGTGCTGCGTATCGGCGGGCTGAGCACGCTTGGCCTCACGCTGCCCGGCTTGCTCAAGGCCAAGGAACGTGCCTCGCTCGTCACCGACGACCCGATGTTCGGGCGGGCCAAGAACGTGATCTACGTCTGGCTGCAGGGGGGGCCGCCGCAGCACGAGACGTTCGATCCCAAGCCGCACGCTCCGGCCGAAATCCGCGGTCCGTTTCAGCCGATTCAAACGACGATCCCTGGCGAACACTTTTGCGAACTGCTCCCCCGCACCGCGCGGATCGCGCACAAACTGGCGATCGTCCGTTCGCTGGCCACGGACAACAATATCCACTCCGCCAGCGCCTACGAGGTCCTGACGGGCTACCAATATCGCGGGCCGAACGCGCGGACGATCATGCCGACCGACTGGCCCTACTTCGGGTCGCTGGTCAAAAAGCTCAAACCGAGTGAGCGGCTGCCGGCGCTGTCGACGGTCTGGTTGCCCGACATTATGCGGCTCAATGAAAACGTGACCCCCGCCGGGCAGACGGGCGGATTTCTCGGCCGGCAGTGGGATCCCGACCGCTTCAAAGGAGACCCCAACGATCCGAACTTTGAGATCGAGGGGATGAACCTCACCGGCTTCGAGCCGCTGAGGTTGAACCAACGCATTTCGCTGCTCAAACAATTCGAACAACGATTCGACACCATCGAACGGGACCGCGCAGCCGATGTGTATGACACGTTCCAAGGACAGGCGCTCGATTTGCTGACCAGCGCGCGGGTCCGCGAAGCATTTCGGATTCAAAACGAACCGAATAAGGTCCGCGATCGTTACGGCCGTACCAAATGGGGACAATGCTTGCTTCTCGCGCGGCGGATGGTCGAAGTCGGCGTGCGGCTGGTGCACGTCAATTGGACCCGCGAACCGGGCGACTCGGCCGTCGACAACCCGATGTGGGACACGCACGCCCAAAATGCCGACCGCGTTGAGGACGTGCTGTGCCCGATGTTCGATGTGGGCTTTACGGCCCTGATCGAGGACCTGGATCAGCGGGGATTGTTGGAAGAGACGTTAGTGATCGCTATCGGCGAATTCGGTCGCACGCCGAAGATCAACAGCGCCGGCGGCCGCGACCATTGGGGTCCGGTGTTCAGCTTCGCCATGGCCGGTGCGGGGATTTCCGAAGGGCAGGTCTACGGCGCGAGCGACAAAACCGGCGGCTACCCCGCCCGCGACCGGGTCAGCGGCGGCGACGTGACGGCGACGCTGTTCCACCTGCTGGGAATCGACCACACGGGGCGTTTTGCCGATCCCGAGGGCCGCGAGCATTCATTGACGCCCGGGCACCCGATTTATCCGCTGATGGGAAATGCGCCGGCGATTAAGAAACCGGCCGTCGCTGGGGGAAGCATCGCCCGCGTTCCCAGCTACTCGACAGACCTATTGCTCAACAAAGACTTCGACGATGAGGTCACCCTGATGCCAGTCACGACCGGTTCGCGCCCCAAGGGTTGGCGCGCTGCGCCGTTGCCGGAGAGTGACGGCGGCAGTGAACTGGCCGCGCGCTTGGTTCAAGAAGGGGACCGGCATTTTGTTGCCCTCGGCTTCGGCGGCGAACACGCGGTGACGATTCCCGCGGGGGCGACGGCCCTCGTCGGGCAGGAGATGCGTAATCCGCGTGCGGGGACATTCCGCATGACGGTCCGCGCCTGCGTTGCGGCGGCCGACGAACGGGCCTATCAAAAATTCTTCGCCGGCCAGTTCCGCTGCCGGATGGTGATGTTCCGCTTCGCTGGCGAGGATAAAAACCCGACCCACCGCGAAGAACTCGGCTCGATCGATTTTCAACCGGAGTTCTCGCCAACCGGCGAACTACAATTCGGCGAGTTCGAACTCACCCGCCGCCTGGACAGTGCGGTGCCGGGTGCCAATTTCAGCATCGGCCGCGGACTGGCGGTGGCAGTGCTGATAGAAAAAACGTCGCCCGGCGAGCTGCCAATCCCCGCCGGAACGCCGCCGCTGGCGCTGTGCATCGACCGCATCGACCTGGAATTCAACAGCCGCACGATTAACGATGACGTGACGGTTTGATAAGTGTGGCAGCTGTGTCGATTGCATTGTGGTGAGCGGATTTCGGTTCTCTTGGTTGGGCCAGTTCGCAGTTTGCTAAACGACAACGCGCTCGCTGTCGTAGCGCTTTGGAATCCCCTATAATACGCTCTTTGAGATCATCTCCAGGCCTGCAGGTAAGCGGGCCATTTCTTGCGACACATCAGGACCGACCCCTTCATGCCACATTGCCTCGTTACCGGCGGCGCCGGGTTTATTGGGAGCCATCTCACCGAATTGCTGCTGGCCGACGGGCACGAAGTGACCGTGTTGGATAACCTCTCCACTGGAGAACAGCAAAACCTGCGAAGCGTGCGAGAACATCCCAAGTTCCGTTTTTTAGCCGGGTCGATTACCGATCCGGTGATGATGAACGAAGCGGTCGGCGGTGTGGATGTGATCTATCATTTGGCGGCGGCCGTCGGCGTGCGGCTGGTCGCCGAGGACCCCGTCCGCACGATCGAAACCAACATCTATCCCACTGAAGTCCTGCTGCGGTTGGCGGTGCAGGGGGGCCAGAAGTTTTTCCTGGCATCGACCAGCGAAGTCTACGGCAAGAACTTCAAGGAATCGTGGACCGAAGAGGACGATCTGCACTTCGGAGCCACGACGCGGCCCCGCTGGGCGTACGGCTGCAGCAAGGCGATCGATGAGTTCTTGGCACTGGCCTACTCAAAAAAATACGGACTGAACGTGGTGATCGGCCGGTTTTTTAATGTCGTCGGTCCGCGGCAGGTTGGCAACTACGGGATGGTGATTCCCCGCTTTGTCGATCAAGCGCTGGCGGGTGGGCCGGTGATTGTCTACGACGACGGCGGGCAGGAACGCTGTTTCGGACACGTCGCCGAAGTTGCCGGGATCGTCAAGGACCTGATGGACGAACCGTCGGCGGCGGGGAACGTGTTCAATATCGGCAGCGACCAGCCGATTTCGATTCGCGAATTGGCCGAAGCGGTTGTTGCCAAGATCGACCCCAAAATTCCGATTGAACACATCCCTTATAGCGAAGCGTACGGCGACGATTTCGAAGACATCCGCCGCCGCGTCCCCGATGTGCGGAAGCTGCAAAAAACGCTCGGCCGCAAACCGACGATGACGCTGAACCAAATCCTCGACGACATCATCGCCGCCAAACGTGCCGGCGGTTAACGCACCACGGAGGCTTCCTTGATGTTGGCGACGCGTATCACCAATAGGCGCTGGAAACGCTCATCGTCGAGGGGTTCGGGTGTCGGGGCCGTTTCTTCGCCGGTTTGCTCTTGAGTCCGGCGGCGGTATTCCTGCAGTTGTGCGTCGTCCGATTCGCTTCCGAAATAGAATTGGTGACCGAGCGTCCCCGGTTTCTGCGGATTGCCGCCGATGACCACCCACTCGCCAACCATTACGCGGAGTTTGAAGCGATTGGTGTGCAAGATCTTTTGCTTTTTCCCGTGCTGAAGTGCGAAGGTTCCCGCTGCGACTGCGGTGGGCCGCGTTTTTTCATCGGCATGGGAGATCACCGGCACGAAATCCAACTCAACCCACCCTTCTTGTGTTTTGTGCGCGGTCACCTGGTATTTGCCCTGTGCCGATTCGAATTCCCGAAAGCGTGTCTCCCCCTCGCCCGGAAACTCGATGCGGCAATGGGCAAAAAACGGACTGGCGGTCACCTCCGTCGGTGTGCCGTCCCGCACGACGACGGCCTGCAGGTTTGACTGCTGCGGTGTGAAAGCAGGACGCGACCTTGCCGCGCCGGGTTTCAGCAGTTCGACCAGCGAATCCGGGGGTTGTGTCGCCGCGACGCCGACACGAAAGCCGTTATTGCGAATTTGCCGCCAACTGGTCTCGTCGTCGCCGACAACAACCTGGTTGACGTCGTTCCACAATCGATCGTTGACGAGCGGGTCATCCGCGAGACGGCGAATGTGGCCGATCTCCAACTCGATCGAGTTGGGCGCCGCCGTGATGGGAGGCAGATTATTCTTCTCCGTGGCCGACTCGTCACCCTGCACATCCTCAAACACCCGGCAACCGGTCAAGGCGCACGTCACGACCAGCAGCACGATGGGGCGGACCGAGTGCATAAAAACGTCTGCAGAAGAGGCACGTTGTTCACCCAGTTTGGGTGATCAGGATGGGATTAGGGGGCGGGAGTGTAAGGCAGACCGATCGGAGTGTCAATTCGTGATCTTGCCGCCCTGAATCGACCGTGGCAACGCTAGAATCGATTCAGGGAAGGCTGTATAATGCTCGCGTTCCGTTCGCCCTCATTATGAGAGTGAGCGGTCTGTGCTTCGTGGCGTGTTGGAACGGCGGGCTTACATCGCAAAGCATTTCATGCTATGGAGTTACCACGGCCGCATTGTTATCGGCACCCAGTAGCCCAAGTGGCGGAATTGGCAGACGCGCTAGGTTGAGGGCCTAGTGGGAGTTAAATCCCGTGGAGGTTCGAGCCCTCTCTTGGGCACTACTATCAAACGACTTACGTCAAATGGCGTAGGTCGTTTTTTGATGCGCTCATTTTGATGCGCCCAGGGCCGTTCCCACCCGATTCCTACGAAAGCCCGTCAAAATGCTGCTTCCGGGGCCGCTCTTTTACGCGCTCCCTGCGGGCTTCAAGGCATCCGGGACGAGTAGCTTCTCAATGGCCGGATTCACTTGCCGGGCGTCGTTGATGTATCGATCGGTTGTGGCCGAATCGACGTGCCGCATCACCGCCTGTCGTGCCTCGCGTGTCATGTGCTTCGCGTTGAGCGTTGCAAAGGGTCTCCGTTCCTCGGTCAGATCCGCGCCATGCTTCGCGCGACTCGTTGTCAAAGGGACTGCTCTTCCCTGGGTTGATTCCCAAAACGGAAGCGGCACCTTTGCTGGGGCAATTCAGTCAATTTGATAACACGTTCTAAAGGAGTGATTGCAATGCAACGTATTTACTCTTGGTCGCGAATCGATTGTCGCCAGTTGCGATAGGGGTACTTCACCAGGTTGGCGTTGAAATAACGCGGGTCCTCGGTGACTTCTACGCCGACCCATGGCGGCCGCTTAAACGATTGGCTCTCGTTCTCAAGCTCTATTTCGGCGACGACAAGGCCTTCGTTCTCTCCCAGAAATTCGTCGACTTCCCACGTGAACCCGGCGTGCTCAACGCAGTACCTTCGTTTCTCAATCAGCGGTCGTTCGCAAAGGTTGTCCAGCATCTCTTCGGCATCCCCAACGGGGATTTCATACTCGAATTCATCGCGAGTCGCTCCCTGAGTAACGCCTTTGACCGTCAGAAACGCCTTCGCGCCGGCCAGTCGGACGCGTACCGTTCGCTCCTTGGACGTGTTGAGGTATCCTTGACGATACAGCATCGCTTGCGACGTGCGCCAGCCCTCCCCGTCGACGAGGAACTTGCGTTCAATCTCTTGTCCCATCTCAACCTCCCTGGGGCCATTGCTCCAAGCCCATTATTCGTCGAATTGCCCGTGGGTAATTGACGTTTTCGTAGTCAGCTAAGCCCACGCGTTCCATGACCGCCAAAACGGCATCAGCGTCTTCGGACTCAACCGCCGCAGAACGAATCGCCGCGCCATTGACCAACAACTCATCCACCTCCGTCGAACAGCCATCGACGACAAAGCGAAAGCGGCGTTTGAAAACATGCGCCGCCCGGACTAACGGCGACGTGAGAATCACCTCCTCCGAAAATTGTATCCAAGAGTATGTCGACCGGTGCAGCTCAAGTGGGATACCGGGAAGCAGGTGAGCTTTGACGAAATCCCGAGTGACAGGGAACTCTGCCTTGCCAGTCGGTTTCCAGCGTTCAAGAGACGCCCGCCGGTCCACCAGTTCCTTGATTTCAAGGCAGCCGTCTCGCACCTTGACGTTCGTGCTCTGAGCGTCGGCAGCGATCAGATAAATCTCAGAACTCTCACTGATGTTGGGAGGATCGGAAAGAGCGCGAATATTCTCCTCCACTCGGCCGAACGACTGGGCGAATGCTCGAAACTCGAAGCGGGGAGTGACTTGGCTCATGATCCACGATTTCCAATCCACGTACGGTGCGATTGCGCATCGAACACTCGCCTGTTCCCGAATACGTTCTACGAGCTGCTCGATGGGATTGTGCTCGCGGTCGCAAAATCTTAACTGGCTCCAGCCATTCTTTGGGGTGCATTTGATAAGTGGGCTGTGAAGTTGGGAATCACCATGGTGCGGGTCACGAAGCGGAAGAGCGGATTGCGCGTCCACAAACTGGCGGTTTGCGGTGAACACTGCGTGCTAGCCCGTCTTTTCGTTTCGTTGTTGAGCGGGCCGAAACTTATCCGCTCATAGTCCCGTTCGATAGCATATTGAATCGACGCCTGTAAAAGCACCTCGTAGGCTCGCGCTTCGATGGACTCTCCGTAGTCCAACCCGCCGTGACATTGGAGTAACTCGCGACCAACGCTCACATAAGATAAGAAGGCAATAACCCGCCGATGGCGCTTGGCAATGAAGGCCAGTTGGGGCTGTTCGACGAACGCTTTCTCGTTATTGATGACGTCTTCGTAGGGCGCCGAGAGTCTGCTGCGTTTGGCGCTCTCTGAG
>CALFYU010000403.1 GCA_937952455.1 uncultured Planctomycetaceae bacterium | reverse complement strand
GGGGACGGCGACGGGTTTTGGTGGGGAGCATTTTGCTTTACGCCTTTTCGGCGTGCGCGGCGGGATTCTGCACGACGGTCTACATGTTGCTCCTGTTCCGCTGTTTGACCTTCATCGGAGTCTGCGTTGAGTTCGTCGCGGCAGTGGCCTGGCTGGCGGAATTGTTTCCCGACCCCAAGCGCCGCGAAGCGGTACTCGGATTGACACAGGCCTTTTCGTCATTCGGGGGATTGCTGGTCACGGGGGCGAACTGGTTGGCGTTACAATACGGCGAGTCGTTGCCCGCCATCGCGGGAGGGCACGAAGCCTGGCGATACACGCTCGTATCCGGCGTGATCCCGGCATTGCCGCTGATCCTGGTCCGCCCCTTTTTGCCGGAATCCCCCGAATGGGAACGACAAAAACAAGCCGGCACGCTGCGACGACCGAGTGTGTGGGAGTTGTTCTCCCCCCAATATCGCCGGACGACGATCGTGACCACGGTGATGTTTGCCTGCAGTTACGGAGCGGCATTTGGGGCGCTGCAGCACACGCCGCGCATTGTCCCCGCGCTGCCGCAAGTGCGGAAACAGGTCGCCGACTTGCCGGTGCCCGAACAGAAACGCTTTGAACAGAATACAGCGGCACAGGTCAATTTCTATCAGGAGATCGGAGGGCTGGCTGGGCGATTCTTGTTGGCCTTTTTTGCGGTCTGGATTGTCAGCCGCCGATGGCTAATGCGGATTTTTCAGTGGCCCGGATTGATCCTGATTCCGCTCGTCTACTTTTTTCCCGCCCGCAGCGATCTTGAATTGCTAAAATGGGGAATATTTGCCGCCGGCCTGGTCACGATCGCCCAATTCAGCTTTTGGGGCAACTACTTGCCCAGGGTCTATCCGGTTCACCTGCGGGGGACGGGAGAAAGCTTCGCGGCCAATATCGGCGGACGGATGATTGGCACGTCCGCGGCACTCGCCACAACGTCGCTAACACCGCTGATGCCGGGACATTCGACCGCCTTGGCGGCCGGCGTGGTCGGACTGGCCGCCTATCTCATCGGATCTGTCTGCTGTTTTTGGTTACCCGAACCCTCCACCGACCCCTTATCGGAATAGACTCAGATGGTCTGGATCCAATTGATCGCCGGACTGGCCGGATTGGTACTTGGCGCCGAATGGCTCGTACGCGGCGCGACGCGCTTGGCAAGCCGGTGGGGAGTTTCGCCATTGGTCGTGGGACTGACGGTCGTGGCGTTCGGGACGAGCGCGCCGGAATTAGCGGTCTCCGTCTCGTCGGGATTTTCGGGTCGGGCGGAAATCGCGCTGGGCAACGTCGTGGGGAGCAACATCTTCAACGTCCTGTTCATTCTCGGAATCTCGGCCGTCATCGTTCCCCTGGTCGTCGATCAAAAACTCGTGCGGCTGGACGTCCCCGTGATGATCGGCGTGTCCACCCTGACGTATGGATTCGGACTGGACGGCCATCTCGGCCGCATAGAAGGCCTGCTGCTGTCCGCCGGGCTGCTGGGTTACACAGCGTGGTGTATCGTCGTAGGGCGGCGGGAAGCACCGCCGGTGCAAGCGGAATACGCAGAAGCGTTTGGCACGCACGCGTCCGGCGGCGACGGAACGACTCACCGCGGCGGTGCGGGCAACTGGTTTTGGCAGGCGGCACTGGTCACCGGTGGGCTAGCGCTGTTAGTGCTCGGCTCGGTCTGGTTCGTCGACGGGGCCTCCCAAGTCGCCCGCAATCTGGGAATCAGTGAACTGGTCGTGGGACTGACGATCGTTGCGGGTGGGACATCGCTGCCGGAGTTGGCGACGTCGGTGATTGCCGCCGTTCGCGGCGAGCGCGATATTGCCGTCGGCAATGTCGTCGGCAGCAACCTGTTCAACATCCTGGGCGTCCTGGGCATCTCAGCGCTCGTCTCTCCCAACGGCGTCGCTGTCAGCCCGCAGGCACTGCGATTCGATATTCCGGTGATGCTCGCGTCGGCCGTTGCCTGTCTGCCGATTTTTTTCACCGGACATCGGATCGCCCGCTGGGAGGGGGCCCTGTTCCTACTGTATTACTTCGCCTACACGATAACTCTCGTCATGATGGCGACGGGAAGCGAGTCGCTGTCAATCCTCCGGCCGCTGATGCTGGGCTTCGTCCTACCGTTGACGGCGATCACGCTAACCGTGATTGCCATTACGGCGAAATGGACTTCGCGACAAACCCGAACCACTGAGTTGGTCAAGCCCCGCTGAATTCCCCCCATCGATGACGGCAATTTTCTTTGCGCAGGGCCGTGTCGCTTCCCCCCAACCGCTGCCGACCGATAAAGTGGCCGACGGAAAGCACTCATACCCAAAGCTGGGAACGGCCATTCATGGAAGTGATTCAAGACGTCGCATGCACGATCTGTGGATGCGTCTGCGACGACCTGTCCGTCACCGTTGAAGAGGGACGGGTCTGCGCGGTGACGGGCGCCTGTGAGTTGTCGGAAAACTGGTTCTTGGAACAAGACTCCATTCAACCGCCAGACGCCGAAATCGACGGCCGTTCGGTGACCATCGATGAAGCCATTGCCCACACAACGCAGTTATTGGCCAAATCGCGAAATCCGCTACTGTTCGGACTTTCGCGCAGCAGTTCCGAAGGACAACGCGCCGCCACGCATCTTGCTGATCTGCTGGGGGCGAATATCGACACGACCGCATCGCTGTGTCACGCCCCGTCGATTATGGCGATTCAAGAAGTCGGGGAGTCGACCTGCTCGTTGGGGGAGATTCGGCATCGCGCGGATCTGGTGATCTTTTGGGGCGTCGACCCGATGAAGAGCCATCCCCGACATTTCGAGCGTTATTCTGTCGATCCGATCGGCGATTTCGTCCCAGGCGGCCGATCCGATCGCACAGTGGTGGTCATCGACTCCAAGTCGACGGAAACCGCCGCGATGGCTGACGAGTTCATTTCGGTCGCCCCGGGAGGCGATTTTGAAATGATCTGGACGCTCCGCAGCTTGCTGAACGGAAATTCCCCGGTTGGCGGTGCATTCGACGAGGCGAGCACACAGTTGGTGGAGTTGGCCGAACGGATGAAGTCGTGTCGCTGTGGCATCGTCTTCTTCGGCCTGGGACTGGCGCACCAGGAATTGGGGCATCTGACCGTCGAGGCGCTGTTGCGGCTCGTCCGCGATCTAAATGCCCATACTCGGTTTCACGCGCGGCGCATGCGCCTGTTCGGAGACGTGACTGGCGCGGATTGTGTTTTGTGCTGGCAGACCGGTTTTCCGTTCGGCGTCAATTTGGGGCGGGGATATCCACGGTACAATCCGGGGGAATTTTCCGCACACGAACTGCTGGAGCGGGGCGAGGCGGATCTGTGTCTGTTGGTCGGGGGCGAAAGCGTCCCGCAAATGTCGCCCGCCGCGCGGCGACATCTCGACGCGATTCCGACGGTCCTACTGGACTACCCGACCGTGCCGATCCATTTTGATCCGACCGTGCGGTTCACAACGGCCGTGTATGGGGTCCACCGTCCGGGCGTTGTCTATCGCATGGATGAAATCCCCATTCCGCTGCGCAGTTTCTTGCCGACGCACTACCCAAGTGACGCTGAGGTCCTAAACCGCATCGCGAGAGACTTCGCGCACATGGGCGGCTAATTGCCGACAGCCATCATCGGACTTCATTGGGTCAGCTATCGCGGTCGGGACCGCCGTGCACGACGGCAAGCCGTCGGTTTGGGAGTTTGACCACGCACTACGTAAAAACACCCGGGCGACGGGGTGTCGTCCGGGCGTAGGTTCGGCCTCGTGGTGCGTCCTGCACCGGCCACACTATCGGGGAGTCTCTCGATAATGCGTGTCCATTGAATCTCGACAATCGATAACGTCGACAGAGCAGCGTTACGCCGTTTGGCGCTGCTTCATCCGGCGGAATCCGAGCAGCCCGACGGCACCGATGCCCAACAGTACGAATGACGACGGTTCCGGAACGGGATTGATCGGCGGCGGCTGGGTGAGAAAGCTGAAGTTATCCACGCCCACACCGCGATCCACTCCGCCGAACTCCAACATGGCTTTGACGGCGGTCCCGTCGGCCAAGACGAACAGGTTTTCCCAGTTGCCGTCGATCGGTTGGTTTTCCAAAGTGGCTGTGAACGACGTCATGCCCACGATTTGCGTCATGGCCTCGTCGGCGAACAACGTCAAGATCGCCGTCGCTGAATCGCTGACGTTTTGTGCTCCCCCGTCCACGCGGAAGTCGAAAATGTCCAAGCTGAGTTCCGTAATCCCGTCGGCAAAACTGAAGACGTAGTCCGACGCATAGATGTTGCTGTCGACCACGTTTTCATCCGTCAGAAAGAAACTGCCGGCGCGGCCATCAACCGCTTCGTCGTCCGCAATAGCCGGGTTGGTCCCAGTGGTAAACGCGGTACGCGGCAGCCCCACCCCCGCGATATACGACAGCCCGCTGGGATTGCCGTTCACGCCAGTCGTCGAAATCGTCACCAGGTTGTCCCCCGTGTCGATCGCTCCGTTGACCGACTGTTGGTCGACATAGCCGCTTTCAAAGTCGATGAACCCAGCGCGGGCTTCAGCCCCGCACACAACCAGTACAACCGCACTCAACATCAAACTAAATCTCATCGATACTCTCCCCTTGTTTTGCCCAAACGAAAAAACGGTGAAACATCAAAGCTGTCGATCAAGTTGGGATGGGCCGGCAGAACGAGCGATTGGCGATTCGTGGCGGTCGTGAAAACGTTCACCACCCCAATCGGATGAACCGTCACGCACCGCCCGCTAACCTCCTCACAATCAGCCGCCCCAGCAAACCCGTGAACTTGCGGCGATAGGGAGAATTAGGAAAAACTGTGCCAATCGGACCGGTAGAGACGCCGCCGACGGCGCAAGTAGGCATTCGGCAAAGTGTTTTGTCGAAAACTTGGAATTCGCTATGCCGCATTTGCCCCTGCGGCATGTTCAGGCCGTGCGTCAGATCGTTTGCGAATCGTTAAGCCTTGTTAACGCCGCATCGGGCGGTCGGGCATTCACGAAAAAAGGCCCCGCAATTGCGCGCGGGGCCTTTTATGCTGCTCTTGAGGACGTCGTCTTGCCGTAATTCAGGTCAGATCTCAATTGGTTCGTGCCTGGGCGATGCCGCTGCGTTGCAGCTGGCGAACGATGGAATCACGCTCAGTCAAGTAGGTCTGGTGATTGGGTTGGAGACGCAGGGCTTCATCGATGTCTGCCAGGGCGCTTTCCAACAAATCCAGATCCTTTTTCACGGTTGCTCGCAGAGCTAGAAAATAGGCGGCGTTTTCACCTTCCAGCGCAACCTTCAGGACGTTTTTGTCGTCGAGGATCTTAATCGCTTCTTTCAGGACCTCCGTGTTTCCGCCAAAGCGGGCCGAATTGATGCTCTGGCGTGCGAAGTCCAGCAAGATCGGCAAGGCATGCGTGTTAAAGCTCTTGTAGTGCAGTTCGGCCGCCTTGCTGAAGTAACTGCGGCTCGCCTCGTACAGCTTGGCCTGTTCTTCTTTGCTAAGTGTAGTGACGTTGATGTAGGCGTCGACCAGCTTGGCCCGGGTGAGGTAAACAGCCCAGTACCAATCCGCGGTTGTTTCCGCTTGCTTCAGATCCTCCAAGGCAGCTTCCCAATTCCGGTTCCGCTGGTGTTCCTGCGCCGACGCGATCAGTTTCTTGGCCGTGAGCAGTTTTTCGACTTGCGGATTCTGAGTGGTGATGAAGATCGGCTCGGGAAGAGTTTCCGGAGCATTGTCGATCTTGTCGGCCAATTGAAAATATCCCAGCATGTCCCACAAGGCGTCGACCCGCATGCCGTAGGCCACCTTGGTTCCGTCCTGCAATCGCAGGATCGCGTTGTTGATCACCACAACGCGGCCGTTGGAGAGAAAAATCGGCGAGCCGCTGAAGCCGGGGTAGTTCGGTCCGGCATAGACGACGCGGCGGCGGTCCTCGACCTGTTGGTCCGTCGAGTGCCCGTTGAGACGCTCCAGGCGGCTGATGGTCCCTTGGACAAACGTGGCCTGCGCAAACTGCCCTTCCTCTGCTTTGGTGTTGTAGGCGGGGTAGCCGTACATGCCAATCTCCGCACCGACGATCGTCTTCGCTTCTTCAGGAGAGGCAAGGACGACTTCGGACGGCAGATCCGGGCCGATCAATTCTAACTGCAAAACCGCCAGGTCGGTTCCGCTGGGGTCGACCGTGCCGACTGCCGGGTCGCTTGACTTGATGACGGTCTGATTGTCTTCACGCATTTTGCGAATCGTGTCCGGATGGAACCAGCGGCGGATGACTTTGTATTCCGTGCGGGTTTCGTTGAGCACGACGGTATTGGCAATATCGGCGACGTGGGCATTGGTAACCAACAGCCGATGCTGTTTCGAAATGACAAACGCCGTGCCGTGCGATTGGTTGTTATTGTCCTTTACGAGCATCACCGCTTGCTTATAGCGCTCCACGGCCGAGCGGAAGTCGTTCGTGCCCGATGTGTCAGCGGGCTTTTGTTCGTCAGGCGTTGCCACCTCGTCGGCGTCGGCCGGTACGGGATCGGCGGTCGTCGGCGCATTTAAGAAACGCACTTTCAAGGTGGTCGACAGTGTGGCCGTATCGTCCCGGGAAGTGACCTTGCCGATCAACAATCCGTCATCGGCGGTGATGATTTGCCCGCGAGCGATGATCGCCGTCCCCAAGTCTCCAGGTAGTTCGACGAACACTTCAAACGGCGTCCCCTGAGTGAGGGCAACGTCGTCTTCACAGATGAGGACGAGAGACGATCCCCGCACGGCCAGGATTGACCCTTGAGCGATATAGGACGTTTCGGTGCTCTCCACTTCGACCGGATCCGCGGGCGCGGGGGCGTTGATCCCGGCGGCGAACGCCGAGCCAACGCCGGCGAAGCTGGAAACGCACAGAAAAACAAACGGCAGAAATTGATAACGAGCGTGACGCATGAGTAATCCCCTGAAGTTTGGTGTCTGATGTCTGGATGTGTGTGTGATGTGTCAGCGACAGGAGAGATGCCGCCGTGGCGCCCGCATCAATGTGAGTGGTCACATTTTGAGATCAAGAAACACCGAGAAAACCGGACATGAAATGGGCGATTGATCGGTCAATTCCGCCACATTTGACAATGTTCGCAGTCCCCGCTCGGCATATGAGATAAGCACGCCAGGTAAGATGCAAAGAATATGCCGGCTTGCACGAGAAGCATCACACATTCCGTAATGCCAATCACTTCAATATGTTAAGACACACGAAACATCACAACGAGGACAACACGCGACGGCAGAATATCTCAAATCCGCAACGGAATGGGTCATTTTGACGGCGCAATGCGGCCGTATTTGAGCTTCGCGCGGATTTGTTTCACCGCGGAGGTCGCAGAGAGGCGCCGAGAACTCCCGACGAATATCCCGCTGACGATGGATGCTCGCGCCGTGTACGTCAAATAGCCCTTCTCAGCGCTACTCTGCGTCCGCCGCGGTGAGGAAAATGGACGGCAGCCAAGGGAGCGACGACGCGTTCAGGCGCGAGTCACGCGTCCTTCTTCGGAGCGTCGTTCTTGGCAGCATCGGTCGCGGAATTTTCCTTGGCAGCGCCCGAGATGCCGGCGGGATGTTCCAGATAGCCGACGCCGGCGAGAATTACGGTGGCGAAACCGGTGCCGACGATCGCCAGCAGAAAATCGCCCAATCCGCAGGCGATGCCCACCGCCCCCACGACCCACACGGTCGCCGCCGTGGTCAGCCCGCGGACCGATTTCCCCGCCTGGATGATCGACCCGGCACCGAGAAACCCCAGCCCGCCGACGATGCCGGCGATCACGCGGGTCGGATCAACGCGGGTGGCTCCGGCGGCATCGGCCAGTCGTTCCTGCAGATTCCAGGCAGCCATCGTAAAGATCGCCGTTCCCAGCCCCACCAGCATCTGCGTCCGCAACCCGGCCGCCTTCCCCTGAGTTTCACGCTCAAACCCCAACACGGCCGCACACAACACCGCTACGAGCGGGCGGAGGAGGATGTCGGGGATGTAGTCGGTGAATGCGAACATGGTGATTGTGCCGCAGGGCAGGCTCCCGCCTGCCGCTCTTACCAAATCACGTGACCTGTTACCCATGGCAGGCGGGAGCCTGCCCTACTTTTGCTGCAGACGATACATCAAGTCGGTCCGTGCCACATATTTTACACCGGAAGTGACCAGACTTCCCTCGTGAATGATCGGATGTTGAAACAAGAGTCCTAACCCCGTTTCAGGCTGGATGGCGATTTCTGGTTCTGTGAGAAAGGTCGTCTGTCCTCCCTCGAATTGATCGTTGAGGTAGACGAGATATGTATACTGACTCCATTCGTTGCCATCGCGATAGAACGCACCGTCGGAGTGCGGGGCGAAGCGCATGCCGGGGCGATACCGATAGCAGCGAAAACGTTCGTTCGCTCCGACCAGCGTCATGCCATGAATCGTTACCGGTGCGCGATCGCGTGCCCGTTCTACCAAGGTCTCCGCTAATCGCACATCGTCGAAGATGACGCGATCGTTGTTGCGGGTCTCTGTATCGACGCGGGTTCCCCGCGAAGTGTTGACCGTCGCAGTTTCCGGCTCAAGTGCTTCAATCCGTTCGATCAACTCACCACACTCATCAGGCGACAAGACGTCAGGGATCTTGATGATATACGGCTGCGAGGAATCGAGTTCGCGCATGTTGTTTTCTCTACGGGACGTGGTGCCGGCATTTAATCATCTTTACGGCTTTGTCCAAAATCTATCGGTCAACTCACCATCTAACAAGTTGATATGATACGTGAAACCCTGAAAAGTTTGCCCAACGATAAAGTCACAAGGCTCATCAACTGCCCATACTCCTACAAAGCAATCAGGCAATGGTTGCTCGTAATCAGACACGCGCCAGGTGGGGAGTAAATTGTGATCGACCATGAACACATTTCGATTGAGCCCGCCTTTGGACAACTCCAGAAGTACGTGACGATACGGATCATTTTTCTCCAAGTACACAATTTCACAAACCTCAAAAAGGACAACAGTCCCGCGGTTTGAGATTTGAACTCGGCTCTTTGCCAGTGAAAGATCAGGTATATACACTACAGTTCGCCGTTGATGATCATTGCTTTAACGTTGCTGTTGCCCCGACCGTGTTCATTTTGTCAGGGGAAGGCATCACTGCGACTCCTAACTAGAGAGCGAAACGCTACTCCTCCCCAACCCGCACCGTCACGCTCGCCCCGTGCGCCGTGAGCCCCTCCTTGTCCGCCATCAGGCAAATATCCGCCGCGTCGCCACGCAGGCCGGCTTCATTGTAGCTGATGATGGATGAGCGTTTCAAAAAATCGTTCGCGCACAACCCGTTGGCGAAGCGGGCGGTGCCGCCGGTGGGAAGAACGTGGGACGGGCCGGCGACGTAATCGCCGGCGGCGACCGGGGTGTAGTGGCCTAGGAAAATTGCGCCGGCGGTTTGCAGTTTGTCCACAAGGGATTCGGGATCGGCGGTTGAGACGTGCAGGTGCTCCGGCGCGAGCAGGTCGGATAGCCGGCAGGCTTCGTCGGCGTCGCGGGCGAGGATCAATGCGCCGTAGTCCTCCAAACTCGTGCGGGCCAAATCGCCCCGCTTTAAGTTGGCCAATTGTGCCACCAACTCCGTCCGCACCGCTTCGATCAATGGCCGATGCCAGGTGATCAATACGCCGCTGCCGGGGGAGTGTTCGGCTTGCGAGATCAAATCGCTGGCGGCAAAATCAGCCCGCGCGGTCTCATCAGCCAACAGGACCACCTCGCTGGGACCGGCGATGCTGTCGATGTCGACGTCGCCGAACACGTGCTGCTTGGCGAGGGCCACGAACAGATTGCCCGGCCCGACAATCTTATCGACCTGCGGAATTCCCTCGACGCCGTAAGCCAACGCCGCCACGGCCTGTGCTCCGCCGACGCGGATGACTTCAGTGATCCCCAACTCATGGCAAGCGGCCAACAGGTCGACGTTGTAACCGCCGAAATCGGTGGGAGGAACTACAACCGCGATCTCCTTAACACCCGCCGCCTGTGCCGGAACGGCCGTCATCAGAAGTGTTGATGGATAGGCGGCCGCTCCGCCAGGAATACAGACGCCAATGCGCCGCAGCGGCAAGTATCGCTGCCCGAGCGTGACCCGCGCGTCGCCCTCTTTTCGTTCGACTTTGACGTCGTGATTGAGGATCGCCCGCTGGAATTCCAAGACGTTGTCACGAATCCGGCGAATGGTGGCGAGATATTCGTCATCCGCGGCTGCGTGGGCGTCGGCGAGTTCTTGCGGCGTGACTCGCATCGACTGGACATCGAGCGCCCGGCCGTCCAATTTGGCGGTGTATTCCAGCACGGCGTCCAATCCCCGCTCGCGGACGTCGCCGCAGATTTTTTCGACCACCTGCTGCGGGGTGAGCGGGTTACCGAATAGAGCGATCGTCCGCTGCCGTCCCGCTTCGGAGACGATATCGCCCTGTGGACTTAGTTTGCGGCGCAGTTCCGCCAAGGCGGCGACCGGGTCTTCGCTGTGACAGTCGATGGTGAGGAGATTGAGAGTCGCGTCGCTGGAATCGGTCATTACCGGCCGCCGTTGTTTGATGGGCGTTTTCACCCATGTGTCATGTTTTGGGTGCCACTGGCGGCTTGCCCGCCAGTGCCGAGTTACGTTGAAGGTCTTCCGCGCAGTGTTCGCCTGTTGGGCGACTCACTGCTGGACAAGCCAGCAGTGGCCCCCCGTGAGATAGGCAATTTCGGCATGTGAAATCGCGACAAGAGGTGAATCTGCGTCCTATCAGGTGCGAGTGTGGGGGTAAAGTTCGTCGCGTGTACAGGACTGACGCGAGTGATGCCGCAACTGAACATAGCGTGCTCGCTGACAGCGACGTGGCTAGTGCGGGCCCCACACAGAAATACCGGGCGAGCGGCGAGTGTCAGCCCGCCGGTATCGCGCCCGACCCAACTGCGAACGAGGATACATCTCGACATGCCAGACGCCGTTATCGAAATGCGCAGCGATACCATGACCAAACCGACGCCGGCGATGCGGGAAGCGATCGCCAATGCGGAGGTTGGCGACGACATGTCGGGCGAGGATCCGACGGTTAATCGCCTGGAGGCGATGATCGCCGAGCGGCTAGGCAAGGAAGCAGCCGTGTTCGCCTGTTCGGGGACGCAATCGAATCAAATGGGCGTTCGCGTACACTGCCGGCCGGGGGATGAATTGCTGATTGACGGGTGGGGACACATTGCCAATTACGAAGCGGGCGGACCAGCGGCACTGAGCGGAATCACTTGCCGGCCGATCACCGGACGCCGCGGCCTGTTGGACGTTTCAGACCTCGAAGGCCAGATTCACCAGGATGATCAGCACCTCTGCCCGACGCGGTTGGTGTGCGTGGAAAACACCGCCAATCGCGGCGGCGGCACGGTCTACTCTTTGGGAGCACTGCAACAAATCGGCGAATGGGCGCACGAGAACGGTTTGAAGGTCCACATGGACGGCGCGCGATTGTTCAATGCCGTTGTGGCGGGGGGATATACGTCGCAGGAAATCTGCGAACCGGTCGATACGATCTCCGTCTGCTTTTCCAAAGGCCTGGGTTGCCCGATGGGATCGGCGCTGGTCGGCTCGGAAGAGGACATCCGCAGCGCCCGCCGCGCCCGCAAGCTGTTCGGCGGCGCACTGCGTCAAGCAGGCATCGTGGCGGCAGCTGCGATCTATGCGTTGGAGAACAATATCGACCGTATGCAGGAGGACCACGACAATGCCCGCGCCTTTGCCGAGGTCCTTTCGCGTACGGAGGGCATTGAAGTCGGAATGCCGGAGACAAATCTGGTTTACTTCGATGTGGTCGAAGATTTCGGCACCGCACTCGCGCTGTCGTCGCGGTTGCGGCAATTGGGAGTGAACATCAACCCCTGCGGTCCGCAAACGTTGCGCGCCTGTACGCACCTGGACATCACCCGCGAACAAGCGCTCCGCGCCGCGGAATTGATCGGAACCTGCTTAAGCGACGGATTGGCGAACGTCGCCGCGTCGACCATCGACGGGCCGTACTCGAAGGGGTGAGTTGCGTTTGGCGCAATGCGTGCTCCGGGAGGGCAAGGCGGGTCCTGCTATGCGCTGGTCACGCAATCCTGTTGTGCGCGGTTCTCCCGACCCCGCACAGAGCGTGACCGTAGGTCTCCCGCGGTCGTCCGCACGGGATAGTTCACTGGACCATTGAAACAAGGCCTCACGCAAAGCCGCAAAGCTCGCAAAGAGACTTGCCACATCAAATTGATGGGCAAAATCGAACAAATTTTTCGTCTGAATTAATGATTCAATTCAGTAACGTTGTGCCGTCCCGAAGATCACGGCTGCATGCCGAACTAGGGTTCCCCCAGTAATTCCTTTGCGTGCTTTGCGGCTTTGCGTGAGTTCTATTCTTCACGCGCGCATTGGCCTTTCCCGCTTGCCATGTAATTCTTGCGTCTTGCAAGCCGACGGACCTGCATCGAAAAACAGGTCGCGACGCAGCCTAAGACAAAAGTCTCCCGCTGTTGCTTCGCAACGTCTCATCCACACCCGGCGCACAGAACGCGACGCTGACCTCGTAGCCACCATGGGGGTATTCTTCGGCCGTGGGAATATACCACGGTCCGCCGTCGCCGTAAGCGGCGGTGGCCACGAAACGGCTGGGAGCCGCTTGCTGCGCGTGCAGTTGGTATTCGATGAAACATTCCGCCGGCAGGTGTAAGACGGCGACATCGTTGACATGCAGCGCGCTGAGCACAATTGGAATTTGCTTTTCCACCCGCTGCAGCCAAGCTAACATAAACGATGGCCGATTGCGGCCCACGACGGCGTTGTCGCGGTTCCCAATTTGGGCGGCCAACTCCTTTTGCGACAAGGTTTCACGCGGTTCGGGTAAGATCTCCTCTGTCTTCCAAGCGACGCCCGCAATCGGTTGCGGTTTTAGCGTCGCTTCGGAATTGACGATCCCGTCGTACAACCGCTCCGTCAGGTGCACCCGGGCTTCGTGCGAACCGTCGTTGTATTTTCCAGCGGCGATATTGCCCGCGCAGCCGGTGAAGTAAATATGCGTGCAATCGGGCTGCTCGGCTTGGCGCTTTTTGCGGGCCAGACCGGCGAAGTCGCTGCTCACGCGGCCGTCGCCGTAATAGCTCATGGGATGCGTGGCGTAATAATGGCAGGCAACGACTTTGGTTTCGCCGTTGTAAAATGCGACGGTCTTGAGCCAGGGGTCGATCAGGCCTTCGGGTAGCGCGCGGAGTTCTTCTTCCTTGCAACTGCTGCCCCGCATGGCTTTGACTTTGCCGGTCTCATCACGAAACACGCGGCGGTTCGAGGCGACCTTTTCAACCTGGGCTTGTCCGTGTGCAACGTGCGTCACCGGCTGCGCGGTTTTCAGTGCAGCGACAATCGCCTGCCTGCCCCGCTCCAGGCAGCTGTGAAAGTAATCCAACTCGACGATGTGCGGCAGATCCCCTTGTTCGAGGATCAACTTCTCCGCATCGAGACAGGCAAACGGCGCGTTGTGTTGATGCACGCATTGCACGGCGACCCGCTCAGGCGTCGTGCCGGCGGCTTCGGCCAAGGCGGTGCGCCACTGCACGTGAGCGTCATTCAGCAGCCCCGTCCAATCGACCGCGCAGAGCACAATCGGCTTTCCCGCGCCGGATAAAACAAAACCGATCGCCTCCAGCGGATCATCCACTGCCTCAACGGGCTTGATCCAGCCGCCGCACAGCGAATGCCCCATGGGGGGCGTGACATCGAAACGAAACGGGGCGATCGTCAATTTCCCGTTCGCTTCGTTTGCCTCAGCGGCCAACAGCGACTCGATACCGGACGACAGCGGGATTGCGGCGGCGGTGCCCAGGGAGGTTTGCAAGAAACGGCGGCGATCGAACTTTGGCATATCATGCGGGACCTGGCACAGGGAAGGCGGAGTGGAAGAAACAGATGGTTATTGTAAACGCCGCAACTACCATGGGCAAACGCCTCGTTGTCACGTGAGCCGAGTCGGATATAATGACAATGGCGTAGATTCCTACCTGATTTCCGCCATGGCTTACGAAAAATTTCGCCGATGACCGACTCATCCCACAAACCACTGACCGACAAGCGGAACGCGCTGCTGGAGATTTTATCCGGCTACGGCCGCGTCGCAGTCGCGTTTTCGGCCGGCATTGACAGCACGGTTGTCGCCAAAGCGGCGCAACTGGCGTGCGGCGACCGGGCCGTGGCCGTCACCGCTGACAGCCCCAGCTTAGCGTCTGGGGAATTGGACGAAGCGAAGCAATTGGCGAAGCTAATCGGCATTCGGCATCGGATCGTGAAGACCGAAGAATTTCAGAATGCCGACTACCTCAAGAACGCGTCGAACCGCTGCTACTTCTGTAAGACGGAGCTATACACTCAGCTAGCGAGTTTGACGGCGGAGTTGGGCGTGAACGTAATCGTCAACGGCGCCAATTTAGATGACCGCGGCGATCACCGGCCCGGCATGCAGGCGGCGGCGGAACACGAGGTTCGCAGCCCGCTCATCGAAGCTCAGTGCACCAAGGACGACGTGCGTGCTTTGGCGGCCGATTGGGAACTGCCGACTTGGGATAAACCGGCCAGCCCCTGCCTTTCCAGCCGCATTGCCTACGGCCTGGAAGTGACACCCGAGCGCGTCCGCCGCGTGGACGAGGCGGAGCGGTTTTTGCGGGAGGAATTGGGACTGCGCGAACTGCGTGTACGTCATGAGCCGAACGATTTGGCCCGGATTGAAGTGCCGGTCGCGTCGCTTGCTGAGTTCGCCAACGACGCGATGCGGGAGAAAATCACTGCAAACTTCAAGTCGCTGGGCTTTAAATTCATCACGCTGGACTTGGAGGGTTTCCGTTCGGGCAGTATGAACAGCATATTGCCGATCGAAGCCTTAACAATGGCCGGCAAATGAAGCCATCTCGTCAAAACACCACCCGTATCGGGGCTCAATCCATCCGTTCCACGAGCGGATCTCCCTGCTGCTGCATCCATTTCCGTAACTCCGTATAGAGTTGTTCGACGACCGCCTGCTGCTCGGGCCGGTCGGCGATGTTCTCCAACTCGTCGGGATCGCTGTCGGTGCGGTACAGCTCCAACCGCGGGCGTTTGCGCAACAAATCGGCCCGCGCCGCGATCGCCGGATCGGTTTGCCCGGCTGCTTTCCACGACTTGAGGACAGCGAACGAATCCACCACGGAGCGGGGATCGGATTCGTCGATGGCCTCCATCGAAAACTGATTCTCCGGTTTGAGATTGACGATCAATTTGTGCGTCGGCGATTGCACCGCTCGGATGGGGTACTCGTTGGCGCCCTTGACGCCGAGATTGGTATACGTCGCAAAAATCCGGTCGCGATGTGTTGTCGTCTTGCCGGTCAGAATCGGCAGAAGGCTTTTGCCGTCGATATCGGCGGGGGGCGTGCCGCCGGCGATTTCGATCACGGTCGGCAACAAGTCCACCAGCGAAACCATCGCATCGCTCGTCGAACCGGGGGCGATCACGTCTTTCCACTTGATGATCAACGGCACGTGAATGCCTTTGTCATAGAGGGTCCACTTGCCGAACGGCAAACCGGCTCCGTGGTCGCTGGCATAAATTTGCACGGCGTCGTCAAAGCCGCATTTGTGCAGCCAATACAGATGCGTGGCAAGTTCGTGATCGAGGTTGTCGATGTTGTCATAATAGCCGGCGATCAATTGACGCGTAACCGGCGTGTCGGGCAGCCAATTTTTTGCCGGCACGCGATCGGGATTGTAGCCCCCCTTCTTATTAAAAAACGGACCGTGCGGGGTGCGATAACAGATCAACAGGCAAAACGGCTGCTCGCCGGCTTGGGCTAGAAAATCAGGCACGTCGTCTTCGGCAATGTACCGGAAAGGAAACTTTTTCTTCGGTTTGACGTGTACCTTACCGGCCAGGACCACGTCGTATCCTAGCGCCTTGAGGTAGTGAGGCCAGCTCTTGACATCGGCGGTCGTCGTGCCGTGATTGCGATCACAGCCATTGCGGTGGGGAAATAGCCCCGTGTATGTAGCGGACCGTGACGGCGCACAGACGCTCGCCGGCGAATAGGCGCGCGTAAACCGCATCCCCTCGGCGGCCAATTGATCGATGACCGGCGTCTTCAGCAGCGGGTGTCCGTAAAACCCTGTATCCTCAACGCCGTGGTCGTCGGAAAAGAAGAACACGATATTCGGCTTATGCGGCAATTCGGCTGCGGATGCCGGCAGTGTTAGGCAACACGATAATAGTGCGCATATAGCCTCTACTCGCAGCCGGTCAACTAGGTCTAGCATCGTCAACCATTCTCGTATGGCAAGGAAAGGTTTCCGTCTTACCGGAGCACCTACATGGTTAGGTATTGTAACAAATCCATTTCGGGCGAGCCGTCATTTAGAAGTGTGAATTCCCGGTTAAGGCAACCACGGCTCAGCTACATAATAAAATGGAAATATGCGATTCACGCCATGGAAGAAAAAAATGGAAGTGGCCGCCATCCACAGGATCGTGACGAGGTGAGTGGCGATACGGTTCGCCATGCCGCCGCAAGTCGCCCAGCGATGCAGTGGCCGCGACACCAATACGGCTGGCACCTGCAGCATAAAAAACAAGACTTGATAACCGTCGAATCGCGATGTGGCGATGCCGAAGCCCAACTCGTGGAAGACCCCGCTGGCAAAGAAACAAAGCGTGATTCCCCACGCCGGCGAACCGCGGCGCACAACCGGACCGAACAGGTTGTGCTCGAACCAGGCGTGAACGCGGTTGTTGTACCGGCACCAAAACTCGGCGACGGTTTGTGCGACATAGGCCCGATCAATCACCGGCCGGATGTCGAAGCCTGCCAGCCGTTCCAAGCCGTTCGCCAGACGCGAGATTCCTTCGATCGTCAGCACGAAGATTGCCAACTTCAGGACGTGATCTAACAGAAAACAGGTTCGCACAATCGAGAACTTTGCAAAAAAGTCGACGAGCGCAAGACCCGACAGAACCACGACGGCGGCACCCAGAATTTTGAGCACCATCGGCCTCCACGGTCCACAGAAGGGGGTGTGGTTTTCGCGGCGGCCGAAGATGACCAGCAATGACGGAAAGGGGATCAGGAACCGTGCGTACGCCGGGAAGCGGACCGCCTCCCTGCCGCGACGGCGGAACTGCCGGGCGGCATCGAGGATTTTTAACATCAATTCCGCGCAAAGAAACGTAGCGGCGCCGCGCAGGATCACATGTTCAGCTGGAATCAACAGCGGACACGCAAACACCGCGATCGCGATGATCGTCGACACGACAGCTCTGACCGGCATCCGCAAGACCGGCCAGACGATGAGCGCATAACCGTATGCCGTTGTCACCGAGAGAAAGAATGCGAGGAGTTCGTGCATGTGAAGACGTTGGCGAACAACGCTATGTTCATTCACTTCTCAAATGTTGGTGCGTTGTGGCGCAATTGCTCCAACAACCGACGTACGACTTCAGGCTGCCTCTCAGCGACGTTCGTCGTTTCGTGCGGATCGTCCTCGTGGTCATACAACTCGATGAACTCCGGCCCGCGTTTCGACTGCGGATAATACGTGAGCCGATAGCGATCGGTCCGCAGGCTCACGCCCCCTTTCCAGTAGCTCATTGCCCCGGATTTGCCGGCGTGCGAGGGTTCGTTCAACAAGGGCGCGAGCGATTCGCCTCCCAGTTCGACTTCGGCCGGGATTTCCAGGCTGCACAGTTTGGCTAAGGTGGGATACAGATCGAGCGTTTCCACGATGCCCTCGGCGGAAACACCCGGTTGAGGCATGTGCGGTGTGCGGATGATCAACGCGCTGCGCAGTGCCCGCTCGAACAGCGTATGTTTGCCCCAGATGTCGTGATCCCCCAGGTGCCAACCGTGGTCGCCCCAGACGACGATGATCGTACTATCGCGCAGCCCCAACGCGTCGACCGCATCGAGCACCTTGCCGATCTGGGCATCGGAATAGCTGACGGCCGCACAGTACGCGTGCCGCAGATGCCGGTGATGGGCCGCGTCGCGGCGGCTGCCGTCGGGGTGGTGATAGTTGCCGAACATCTCGCCGCTCTTGTGGTGGCTTTGCGGCGCGATGTTCTCCGGTTTTTCCGAAAACGTCGCCGGAGGAATTATCGCGGGATCGTACAGGTCCCAATACTTCCGCGGCGCATTGAACGGCAGGTGCGGTTTGTAGAAACCGACGGCCAGCAAGAACGGCTCGTCGCGATCCTTGAGTTCGCGTAGCTTCGCCACGGCCTGTGCGGCGATCAGGCCGTCGGGATAGCCGTTGTCGTCGACGTCGGCGTCTTCGGTGGGCGGACTGACGCCCGGTGTGCGGCCCGAGCCGTCGGCGTAGCCGAAAAATGCATTCCAGCCGGTTTCCCATTTGCCCAGCGGCGTCGCCAGCTCGTCCCAACTTTGCGGCATCTCCGGCTGTCCCTCCCCTGCCCCGCCGTTTTTGGTAAACAGCCGGCCGTCGGGATAATGGCTGACCTTGCCGATCGAGACCGTGCGGTAGCCGCTGTTACGAAACAAATGCGGCCACGATTCCGGTATTTTCGATTCCGGTTGGCCGGATAACGTCTGAGCGATCGCCTCATTGCCCAGGCTCGAAAACAACTGCGGCCGCTGCCCCGTCAGCAGGCAATACCGCGATGCCCCACAGGTCGGCACCTGCACATAATGCCGCAAAAACAACCGCCCGTCCCGCGCCAAACGGTCGAGGTTGGGCGTATGCATGTAGTCTTCGCCGTAACAGCCGAGCTGCGGGCGTAGGTCGTCGACGGCGATGAACAGGACGTTGGGGCGGTCGGCGGCTTGGGCGGTTGCGGTGCTACACAAAAGCAGTACAGAAAGGATTGGTTGTGTGCGCACAATCTTCGCCTCATACCATTTTCCAACACCGAGAACTCAAACAGCGTCTTCCGATGTCCGCAACGGCAATCTGCACCTCGAGGTGTTCCGTCGCAAGCGCTATTTTTCCTTAGGCGGCGGGCTTGGTTTGGGGGGGGCGGGGGGAGGTGTCGGGGCTACTCTGCCT
>CALFYU010000402.1 GCA_937952455.1 uncultured Planctomycetaceae bacterium | reverse complement strand
AACGGCAGGTGGGTATTGAACTGCACCGGCAGAAACCCGCGAAAGTGCGCGTGCATGCCGTTCACCGGATCGCAGACCGACATGGCCGTGATCGTGTCGCCGTGGTAGGCGTGCAGAAAACTGACGAACTTGGTTCGCCCGCACTCACCGCGGTTCAGCCAGTACTGCGCCGCCATTTTCATGGCGACCTCGACGGAGACCGAACCCGATTCGCTGAAAAAGACGCGGTTCAAATCCCCCGGCAACAGCGCCGCTAACCTCTGGGCCAGCCGCAGCGCCGGTTCGTGATTGATCCCGCCGAACATCACATGCGGCATCGTCTGCAACTGCCGCGCGACGGCCGCTTCAATATGCGGATGGCGATACCCATGACAGGCCGACCACCAGGAAGCCAACCCATCAATCACCCGCCGCCCGTCGGCCAAGATCAGCCGCACCCCGTCGGTCCCCACCACCGGCACCGGCAGCGGAGCGGTCTGCATTTGCGTATACGGCATCCAAATGTGCCGGTAACCGTCGAGTTGCCATTGGGGGGCGGGCATGGGGGGTACTGAACCGAAAAGGAGATGTCAGAATGGGCGTGAGCGCATTCTACACCGCAGCCAGCGTCCTGCAATTGCACGCCCGTAGGGTCCGCTGTGCGGACCGTTATCACTGGTGAAGGGCCAAAAAAGGCCGCGCGCAGAGCCGCAAAGACGCAGAGGGAATTTTGGGGACGCGAAGTTGTTGAGCGCCGCTTTATCGTAGCACGGAGCGGCTGGAGTCTCGCGTTACGACGATTTCACGAACGCCGATCCCCTCTATAGTTAACTTTTTCTTCTCTGTGTCTTTGCGCCTCTGCGCGCGACCTTTTTCGATTCGTAGGACGCATTGCGTGCTATTGTGCAGACACAAGCCAACCCCGAGGTGATTAAATGTCCCCCTCGCGCGCCAGCGGGGTTTTGCGCTCCACGATCTGCGGGCATTGCGGTGCCATTTCAGCGTTCAGGTCAATATATCCTTCCCACTGCGACGGGACGTCCTCCTCGTAGAAAATCGCTTCGACGGGACATTCCGGTTGGCAGGCACCGCAATCGATACATTCTTCGGGATCGATGAACAGCATCTGCTCCCCTTCGTGAAAGCACTCCATCGGGCAGACGACGACGCAATCGGTGTACTTGCAGCCGAAACAAGGCTCGGTGACAACAAAAGTCATGGTCGGAAATCTCCTCATACTGGGATTCTGAACTGGGGCTATTCGCACATGCAGATGCCAGCCTCTGAGCGGACATGAAAAGCGAAAAAGTTTCACGTTTTTCCCAAATCGGCGTAGAATGACTGTTGGACGGCGGATTCGGTCCGGTTTTTCGAGGTGCGATTTCGATGGACGTCACGTCGGCGGAGCTTTTGGCGCGATTTGAAACAGGCGACGGCGAGGCTGCCGAGGAACTGTTTGCACGGTACGTCGAACGTTTGACCCGCTTGGCGCGTTCGAGGCTCTCTCCCAAGTTGTCGCGGCGGCTCGATGCGGAGGACGTGGTACTCTCCGCCTACCGCAGCTTTTTCCTCGCTGCCGAACAGGGGCGATTTTCACTCGCGCACAGTGGTGACCTATGGCGGCTCTTGGTGCGGATTACGCTCCACAAGCTGTACCGCTCTGCCGCGCACCACAGGGCCGCGATGCGTTCGATCGAACGCGAGACGTCTGCGGGAGACACTGATCCGCTGTTGTCAGAATTCACCGCAAGGGAACCGACGCCGGACGAAGCGGTCGCCCTGACTGACGAAGTGGAGTGGCTGTTCGCCAAACTGCCGGTCACGGCGCGACGCGCACTCGAACTGCGTTTGCAAGGGGAATCAGTGGCCGACATTGCCGCCGAAATTGGTCAATCAGAACGTCACGTTCGACGATCGCTCGCCCTGGCCCGCAAGCGGATCGCGCAGCGGCAGCGTGAGTTTGGAATGGCTGTGGACAATGACAAACCCCGTCGGGCCCGCGATGCGCGCAAGGAAAGCCGTTTTGATCGGTCCGCACAGCGGACCCTACGGGCGACGTCAATCGACCACGTGAAAGCGCCGCTGAAATACGGCGACTATCTGCTGACGCAGTTGTTGGGCAGCGGCGGAGTCGGGAAGGTGTATCGCGCTCTGCATCGGCCGACCGGCAAGACGGTTGCCGTCAAATACCTGAGAAAGACCTTCTTCTCCGATTCCAACATTGTGCCGCGATTCGTCACCGAAGCCCGCATAGTTGCTACGCTGCAACATCCCGGAATCGTGGCCGTTCATGGACTAGGGACGACGCCACACGGCGGGCTGTTTATCGCCATGGATTTCATCGACGGCCCGAACTTGGAAGCCGTCGCCTCTGAAGAATTGCCACCGCCGATTGACGTCGTGCATTGGATTGCACAGGCCGCAAAGGTGATAGAGTACGTGCATGGGCAGAACGTAATTCACTGCGACTTGAAACCGAGCAATTTGTTGCTTGCGTGCGATAGCAAAGTCCGCGTCACTGATTTCGGCTTCGCTCGCGCACTCCGCGATGAGACGCCCAATCGCCAAGGTATCGCAGGAACGGCCGGCTATATGGCACCCGAGCAAATCGATCCTTCGTGGGGAGAAATCGGACCTCGCACCGACGTGTACGGTCTCGGGGCGGTATTGTTTCATCTGCTCACCGGTCAACCGCCGGCGACCGGGAGACGTATCGCCGATGTCCTCTCACAGGTCGCCAGCACGCAACCGCTCGAGTTGCGAAACCGCTTTCCGCCCAATGTCGACGACATCGTTGAAGAGATTTGCCTCCGCTGTCTCCAAAAATTGCCGGCGGATCGTTTTGCGACCGCCGAAGCGTTAGCAGCTGCATTGCAGGAGGTGGTTTAATGACGGTCGAACAGGAATCGTAAGAAGGTTACAACAAGCGTTCCCGCCAGACTGTCCCGATACAAATATCGCCGGGACGCACCAGTCGCCGCCAGTTTTGAAACGTCTGACAACGGCAAAGAAAAAATTGGACGCGCACGACACCGTGCTGTAAACTGAAAATCCCATTCATCGGCCGTTCACCCCCACCCACTATCATCGGAGCGTTGTCGCGATGCATATTTCTTCAAGCCGCCGTGGGTTGTCGCTGGCGATCGTGCTGGCTCTGCTGGGCGGAGCCGCGTTTGCCGCTGAGCGTCAATGGACGGGTAACGACGGAAAGTTCAACGTGACCGCGGAGTTCGTCGCCGTGCAAGGGGAGGACGTGGTCCTCCGCCGCAAAAACGGCAAGACGCTGCGTGTGCCGCTGTCGCGTCTGAGTGAGGACGATCGCGCATTTATCGAAAAGCAGCAGGCCAACGCGCCGGGCTTCGACCCCGCAGCCGCAGTGAAAGAAATTGCCGACACGGCCCAAAAGTTCTTCGATGATTTGCGGAACACCGAACGCAAGGTCGCCCGCGAACTGCTGACCGAGAAGGCGCAGGAACTCGCCAAAGGTGAAAACTCGCCGCTGAATAAATTGCCGACGCCGGCACCGGGGTCACGGGCGATTCGAGCGGGCAAAGCGGAACTGAGCGGATCGGTGGCGGAAATCCCCGTCCGCGTCCGCGCCGGCGGCCAGTACCATAAGACAAAACTGCACATGCGCTACAAAGAGGAAAAGTGGCGGGTGTTCGCCATCAGCGCCACGTATCCCGAAGGGGAAAAATCGATCAACTTCGAGGCCAAAGCGGTGTCGCGCAACGAAGGCGATCCGCTGGCGGCCCTCGTCGGCCAGCCGCTGGAATTGGCCGGAATGACGGCCAACGGCACACCGCTGAACATGGAAGACTTCAAAGGCCGCGTGGTGCTGGTGGACTTTTGGGCCACCTGGTGTGGACCGTGCCGCGAGGAGATGCCCAATATTCTGGAGAACTACAAAAAATACCACGACGACGGCTTCGACGTGATCGCCATCAGCGTCGACGACGACATGCTGGAACTGAAGTCCTTCCTGCAAAAACAACAGCCCCCCTGGACCGTCGTGGCGGACAATATTCCCGGGAACCGGAATTCCATGGGAGACAAATACGGGATCAGCAGTTATCCGACGTTCATCCTGTTGGGCAAAGATGGCAACGTCGCCGCCGTGAATTGCCGCGGCCGCCGACTGGGACCGGAAGTCGCCCGGGCGCTTAAGGAATGAGGAGGCGACGCGCCGTTTGGCCAATGCACGCAATTTACCTTCCGATCACTTCCGTCCAATGCACATAACAATTCGGTACCGCGTATTGGAAGTCCATCACCCCGGCGTTGGTGACCTTGGTGTTTTTGAGCGAAAGGAACATCAAGTGCGTTAAGCCGTGCAAATGTTTCAGGCCCGCGTCGGTGACCTGTGTGTTTTCGAGCGAGAGCTCCCGCAGTTGCGTCATGCGGCCCAGGTGGGCTAAACCGGCGTCGCCGACGGTTGTGTTGTCCAGGCGGAGGTATTTGAGGTTCGACAGGTCCCGGAGATGGGCCAGCCCGGCGTCGCCGACGTGCGCGCCGTCGAGAGTGAGGTACTCAACGCTCGTTAGTTCTTCGATTTGTTGAAGTCCTCGGTCGCTGACGAGCGTGTTATCGAACGATAGGTCGCGGAGGTTGGTCAGCCCCTTCAGCGGAGCGAGATCGGCATCGTGCGTCTGTGTGGCGTTGAGATTGACGTCCCAAACCCGCTCATACGGTTTGAGTTTCTCATCATCGATCTCATCGGGAATCCAACCGGGGCGGTCGGTTTCCGTGCGCGTCGTTCCGCCCAATTGATCGACGGCGGCAATCGCCCTTTGATTGCGATAGTGCGGCCACCAGACAATGAAACAGACGCTTCCCAGTACCAAAACCAGAGCAATCACCAAAGACGTGCCCGTCCAGGGAAACGGTTTTCTCGCGGGAGTAATATCATTCATCGGTGGCGCTCCTTTCCGGCCAACGATTGTAACAACCGCCTCACAGGGAGTAACCGTTTGGAGGCCGTTGGCCTCCAAACGGCTTGAGGTGACAGGCTTGAGGACAAAGGCTTTAGGCTTTAGACCGTAGGCTTTAGGGTCGGCACGCGAATGCCGTCTGGCCGTCATCGTCCAACTCCTACTGGCCACTGACCACTGGCCACTCCTTTCTGCCTACTGCCTACCGCCTACTCTAAAGCGTCTCCCCCGCATCGCCGCCGAGGCGGACCTCGACTTGCAGCGGACGGCCCTGCCGCAGGACCGTCAGCTCCACGGTGTCACCCGGTTTGTGGCGTTCGATGATCGTGAGAAACTCTTCAGCGGTCGGGGTTTTCTCGCCGTCGACGGCCACGATGATATCCGCTGCGGCGCGGTCGATCTTTTGAAAGACGATGAATCCCTCCTGACGACGAATGATCTTCGGTCCCTGTAAGCCCGCGCGCTCCGCCGGACCGCCCGGAACCAGCCGTTCGATCAGCAGTCCTTCATCCGTCTCGTAGACGCGGCTGATGCCGATATCGCCGCGGACCACGCGGCCGTTGGTGATCAGTTGCGGGCGGATGCGCTCACTCAGCCCTGAAGGGATAGCAAGCCCGACCCCCGCGCTTTGGCGGACCGAACTGGCAATGGCCGTGTTCATCCCGATCAACCGCCCCCGTGTATCGAGCAATGGGCCGCCGGAACTGCCGGGATTGATGGCGGCGTCGGTTTGGATGATTGACTTAATCGTGCGATTGCGGATCCTCAGCGAGCGGTTGAGACTGGAAATGATGCCGGTCGTCAACGTGCGCTCCAGTCCGAATGGATTGCCGATGGCAAAGACCCGCATGCCGACCTTGAGGTGTCCTGAATCACCGAACGATACCGGCACGAGGTTTTGGGCGGGCGCATCAATTTTGATGACGGCGACGTCGTTCACCGCATCGGCTCCCACCAATTTGGCAGGATACGACTTTCCATCGTACAGCGTGACGATGGCGCGGTTGGCATCCTGGATCACGTGAAAATTAGTGAGAATATGCCCCTCCTTATCCAGGACGCTCCCCGAACCGGCGCCTTCGGACTCCGACTGCAGCAGAAAGAAGGGGTCGACGTTCTGGGTTTTTGTCGTGATGTTGACCACGCATTTGTTCACCAGTTCATACACGCCGACATTGATTTGCTCATCGGGCGTGAGCGCCGGTTGCGGCGGCTTGGCGGGCGGATTCGAGCGGGGCGCCCGTAGCGTGGGCTGGTCTTGGGCGTGAATGGCGGTCTGAAGCGGCGCTTGCAACAACCAGACGGTCAAAAAGCTCCCCGCAACCGCGGCAAGCAGGCACGTTGCGATTTGTTTCATGATTCGTTCCCTCCATCAAAGTCCGTACGAAAAAAATTGCGTGATTTTCCCTGCCCTCATCTCGCTCCGCGTGGTATATCTCGTTTTCTAGATTGACTCAAGTGCTGTCTATTCAAGCAATAACGACGAATTGACGATGAGGAGATACCCACATGAAACGCATCGCCATCCTGACCGCCGGGGGGGACACTCCGGCGCTGAACGCCACAATCTACGGCGCCGTCGAGCGGGCGAACGCGCTCAAAATAGAAGTCGTGGGAATTATTCGTGGGTTCTATGGCGTACTGAGCGCCCATGTGCCGCACCTGGTGTTGAATCCGCTGTTCAGCACCATTCCCGAACTTGACCCCTGCCTGGGCGGAACGATCCTGGGGGCGTCGCGAGCCTATGTCGACCCCGCCGATAAGGAATCGGTTGATCTGGTCGCAACGCGTTTGCAGCGGATGGGCGTCGACGGTTTGATTTGCATCGGCGGCGACGGCACGATCAACGGCATGCAGCCGCTGTCGGAACGATTTCCCTGCGTGCTGGCGCCCAAGACGATCGACAACGATCTGGGACTGAATTACCTCGACGAGCCAAACGAGTGGATGCGGGTCGAGACCGATCAACCGGGAAGATTCCGTTACGAAAAACGGCCCGACCATCCCGACCTGAATCTCGACGAAATGATCAACTATGTCACGCCGGGATATGCAACCGCCGTCTACGTGGCGGCCGGCGGTATCGAACGCATCCGCACGACGGCCGAAGGACATCGCCGCATCTCGATTGTGGAAGTGATGGGCCGCGATTCGGGTTTCATCGCCCTCGGTTCGGCATACGGACAACCGGACATGATACTGCTGCCGGAGTTTCCGATCGATTTCGACCGCGTCGCGCAGCGCGTCTGCGAATTGTACGACCTGCAGAAACATGTGGTGATCGTCATCGGCGAAGGGGTCCGCGACGCCGACGGGCAGCCGCTGGGTGCCAAGAAAAAAACGTTCGACCCCGCCGGCAACGTGCTTTTCAGCGGAGCGGCCGAGCATCTGCGGGATATGCTCGAGCAATCGATGGGCAACGAGTTCTTCACGGCCCGGCGGCGACATGAAACGGCCGGGGCGGCGATCTTCACTCGTAAAATCGGGCACACGCAACGAGGCGGCCGGCCGATCATGTTTGACCGGTTTTATGGATCGCAATTGGGGGGCAAAGCCGTCGAACTGTTGGCCGAAGGCCGCAACAACTGCGTGGCCACCCTACAATGGTCGAGTGAACACGGTTTTGAATTGGACTCCATCGAAGCCAACGTCCTCCGCGACAAATGGCAACTGATCCACGCACGGCAAGTGCACCCCGCTTTTTATGATGCCACGCGGTTTCAACTTTCCAAGTTGGGAAAACAGTATCTTTTGCCGATCTTTACCGACGCCATCGGCATGGACGACGTGGAGAATATTCGTGCCGAATTGTTCAACCCCGGCAAGTTGTCCACCCGCTACCAGAGCGTGAACATCGGCATTCAAAAGCGGCTCAAATATCTGGAACCCCGCCCCCCCATAGCTGGAAACTGATCGGACCCTGCCGCATGTTGCGCGATTCGATGTCGACCGGGAGCACCGATCACGATCGGACGTGCACCCGCAGCCCCCACTGATTCACCAGTCGGTCCACGTCGACTTGCACGGCGGCCCAGGCATCTTCCGCGATTTCCAAAGTCACGCGAACCATGCCCTGCGAATTGTCAGCAGCCGATTCAGGCCACCATTGCGGGTCGGGTTGTAACAGGAGATCGCGCAGATCGTTTGCGTCGAACCCGGTCAATGTTTCGTCGAAGTCGGGTAGCTCGTGCAAGTCCTGCACGAGGCTCAACAGCTTGTCCGGATCCCACTCGCCCCCGACCTGCGAGTTGTTGAGCGCCACGTTTAACGCCTTCTCACGGGCTTCCTCCATCGAGACCACAACGACCTCGACCATTTCTCGCCCCTCATTTCGCAGCACCGCCAGACGTTGATGCCCGCCGACGACGTTTCCCGTCCGCTCGTTCCAGACAATCGGCTGCACCAGCCCGAATTCCACAATCGACCGCCTCAGCCGCTCATACCCCGGCATCCCGGGCGACAACTCCACCCGCGGGTTGTAATCCGCTGCGCGTAAATCGGTAATCGGTATCGTTCGCAGTTCCACGTATTTGGCTCCCCACTTAGGCTTGAGGCTTGAGGTGACAGGCTTGAGGACAAAGGCTTTAGGCTGTAGACCGTCGGCTTTAGGATTGGCACGCCCAAGCCGTCCGGCCGTCATCGTCCAACACTTAACTGGCCGCTGACCACCGGCCACCGGCCACTCTTTTCTGCCTACTGCCCTCTGCCTACCGCCTACTCTTTACCGTCTCTCCAGCGGCCATTTTTCCTCGTTTTCGCGTTCTTCACGGAACCCGCGGCGCAGGTCCTGTTTGATGCGTTCCAGGCAGCGGGTAACGTGGCCTTTGGGGTGTCCGAAGACCAGGCCGATTTTGTCCAGCGGCCAACCGGCGTTTTCGCGCAGGGCCAACATCGCCAGGTATTTCCATTTCCGCTGGTCCTGTCCCGCGTAATGTTCGTGCACGGTCTGCCAAAACAAGTCCGCCCCGGTTTTCGGCAGCACAACTTTCGTCCCATCACTTCGTACCGTCGACACAGTCACCCTCCCCGTTGAGAAACCCTGTGATCATGCGATAATCTAACGTCGTCGCCGCACCAACAATCGAAACGGGCGACAGTCTCGCTCTACTAAGCGGGACATGGGAAGACGAATCGAAGAATTTTTTCAACTGTTGGGGAAATTCCTCGCGCGCTAGGCGCGAGGCGTGAGGGAACAGGCTTGAGGACAAAGGCCTTAGGCTGTAGACCGTAGACGTTAGGGTGGAAAGGCGACTGTCAACACCCCGCCATCGATTACTAATTATTGCCTACTGCCCTCCGCCTACCGCCTACTCTTCTGGCCACTAACCACCGGCCACTGACCACTTTTTTTCTGCCTACTGCATACCGCCTACTGCCTACTAATCATGACCGAAGACCTACAACGATATAGCAAGCAAGTCCTCTTCCATGGGATCGGCGAAGCCGGGCAGCGGGAGTTGATGCGGCGGCGGGTGTTTATTTGCGGCTGCGGTGCGCTGGGGACGGTGCTGGCCGAAGGGATGGTCCGGGCCGGCGTTGGTTTTGTGAGGATCGTCGACCGCGATTTCGTCGAGTTGAGCAATCTGCAGCGACAGGTGTTGTTTGACGAATCGGATATTGCCGAGCAACTCCCCAAAGCGGTCGCCGCCGCCCGCAAGCTCTCGCGGATCAACAGCACGATCGAAATCGAACCGATCGTCGCCGACGTGAGCTACGAGAACGTATTGGGCTTCGCGGACGGAGTCGACTTGATTCTCGACGGAACCGATAATTTCGAAACCCGTTATCTGCTGAATGACGTTTCGCTGGAGACCGGGATCCCCTGGATTTACGGCGGCTGCATCGGCAGTCACGGCCAGACGATGGCAATCTTTCCGGGCGAGACCGCCTGTTTGCGGTGTCTGATCGATGCCGTTCCCGAACCGGGTTCGGTCGAAACGTGCGACACCGCCGGCGTGCTGGCGGCGATTATCAACGTGATCGCGTCGCTGCAGGTGGTCGACGCGCTGAAGATTCTTTCCGGACAACCGAACCTGATTGAGCCAAAGCTGACCGTGATCGACGTTTGGGACGGGACGTTCCGGCGGATGAATATGGAAGGGTTACGCGACCGCTCCGGGTGTCCGGCCTGCCATGCGGGTGAACGGGTCTGGCTGCGCGGGACGCAGGGGTCACAGACCACGATTTTGTGCGGGCGGAACGCCGTACAAGTTTCCCCACCGTCAAAAACCCGTTTGTCGTTCGACGATTTGGCGAACCGTCTCGCCGGATTCGGGACAATCAGCTACAACAAGTACCTATTGCGGATTACACTGAATGATGGCAATTATGAACTAACGGCGTTTCAAGACGGTCGCGTGATCATCAAAGGCACCGAGGACATCCCCACGGCCAAGACGCTGTATGCGAAATACATTGGAAACTGAGCCGAACGACATGCCGCATGCCACCGAGCCGCACTCCGCAGGCCGAGAATCGGTCTCCCGCCGCGACGTCCTGAAACTCGGCAGCGCCGGCATCCTGGGCATGTCGGCAGAGCCGGCCGCATTGCGGGCCGAAGCGCAGCGCGCGGCGGATCGCGATATCGACGGCTGCATTTTCATTCTCTTGACCGGCGGCCCCAGCCAGTTTGAGACGTTCGATCCCAAACCAGCCGCCTCCTCCGCCGTGCGCGGACCGTTCCAGTCGATCTCGACCAGCACCCCCGGCGTGCAGCTGAGCGAGGCCTTGCCCCGCTTGGCAGAACGGGCGCATAAGTTCGCGCTGTTGCGCTCGCTGCATCACAAGGCGGCGCCGATTCACGAAGCGGGGCTGCAACTTATTCAAACCGGGCGATGCGCACGAGGCGGCATCCACTATCCGGCGCTGGGTTCGATCATCGCTTCGCTGTTCCCGGCCCGCGACGGCGCGCCGGCCTACTGCGTTCTGCCGGAGCCCTTGGGGAATACCGGCATCCGGACCTACCAAGGTCAGACTGCCGGGACGCTCGGCAAAGCACACGATCCCGCGCCGGTCGAAAGCTTCGAGCGTTCGCTCCCCAAAACGAATTCTGCTCCGTACGGGACGACCCGCTTCGCCCGCTCGTGCCACCAGGCGCGGCAGCTGATCGAGTGGGGGGCGAGATTTGTGACGGTGAACATGTACACTGACCTCGAGCACCGCCCTTCGTGGGATTGCCACGGCACGGCGGTCACGATGAACGATTATCGCGACACGGTCTGTCCCAACCTTGACAAGACGCTGTCGGCCCTGTTGGACGACTTGGAGGCAACGGGATTACTCAAGCGGACGCTGGTTGTCGCCGCCGGAGAATTCGGCCGCACACCACGGATCAACGCACACGGAGGGCGCGATCATTGGCCGGGCGTCTGGTCCGCACTGTTGGCCGGCGGTCCGATTGCCGGCGGGCAGGTGATCGGCGCTAGCGACGCGCGGGGCACGATGCCGACCGATCGTCCGGTCACACCCGATGCACTGTTGGCGACCATTGCCGCCGCGTTCGGCATGCACCACGCGACGACGCTCACGGCACCTGATGACAACGAATTCCCAATCGCCGCCGCGGGACCGATCCCGGAATTTGTCAAAGCCCGAGCGTAACCGCTATTCGATCACCCGCACTTGCATTGTCGAATGGGCAGCTTGATGCCCGAACAGGTCTTCAACGGTCAGCCGCACCGTATATTGTCCGGGCGGAAGTTTCTCTGGCACGGCGACGACGTGCGTAAGAAAATAGTCCTGCCGAACTGAGCGTGACGCGTCGGGCGCTTCGCGCAGTTGAGTCTGATGCAAGACGCGATCACCATTGCCGAGCCATTCCACGCGGGAACGGGTGAGCGTGCGAAAGCCTTCGGCCGATTTGACGCTCTCGGTATTTCTCAGCGTGTTGTAGATCAGCAGTTCCTGTCCCGCCCGCAGGCCGCTGCGGTCGATTTCGCTGAAATCTTCGTAGCTGCGGACTTCGGAACAGAGAGCGAACGTTCCGATCTGAAATACACTCAACCCGGAGTTCTCCACCGGCACAAATTTGACTTGCTTGGCGCCGCCATCGTCAGGCGCATGTAAGAGTTGCGGCCCCGGCGAATCGAGTTCATCTCCGCCGAAATTCGCGTCACGAAAGGTGTTGTCGTCGTCCTTGAATTCGTCCAGCACTTCCTGGCCGTCACTGGGGACCGGTGCCAGATGGGGTGTCGGGGCAGACTCCCGCGAACGCGGCATATACAGGTCAAACTCTCCCTGCGGGTCGGACACCGGCAGTTTGTACTTCGGACTCGGGCGGTGGAACTCCGCGTTTCCGTGGGGAAGCTGCACGTCGCCGGGAATGTTCTCCTGCGGCAACTGGACCTCCTGATATTGGTTCCCCGACTCGAATCCCTCATAGTCATGGGCGGGCGGAACGGCCGGGGGATAGGCTGGTCCAGCGCTCGTGGCGGACGGCGGCTGGCTTCCCGCGGGATAGTTCCATTCGGGCTGCGTCGTTGCCGTGTTTTGCTGCGGCAGGTTGGGGGAATAGACGCGATCGCGGCCGACCGGTTCCTCGACGATTGCGGCTTCGTCCCGTTTGATCAGTTGTCCGAGCTTTGATCCCAAGGGGCGCAGTCCGTCTTTGATGGCCTGCACCGGATTGCGGTGCGATGGTTCGGAATAGGCCTCGCGCGGGGCGGGGGGAATTGGTTCCGGTTCCGAGGACATCGGCTCCGGCGCAGGGGGCATCGGCGATTCCCCGGACGCTCCCGGCTGCGGCTGCGACATCGTGTGGGGCGTCGAGTAAGGGCCGTCGACGTAATAGTTCGACGCAACCGGACAGCGCTGTTGGTGATGGTCGGCGTGCCGGCAGCCGGTGGAAATCAACAATGAGAGTCCCAACATCCCCGACACGGCGATCGGTTGCCCTATCCCTGGAAACTTCAACATGATTCGCGTCCATGTATGAGGAGTGACCAGTGGCCGGTGGCCAGTGGCCAGTAAATTTTGGCTTACGACGACCGGACAGCTTGGGCGTGCCAACCCTGCAGTCTGCGGTCTACAACCTCCGCCGCGCCGGTTTTGAGATGTGACGCGGTGATGCCGGTTTTCGTCATCTCGACGATTCATCAATTGGGATCGGTTAAACGCCCGCATCGGCTTGGGGGCGATTGCGGCCGGCGGACCGCTAAGCGGATTCCGCACGTCGATCATGCTCGGCGTAATGGTTCGCGGAAACTTCGGGGCGGTGCGAGTTGGGGGAGATGTACCGGTTGTGCCGGTTGTGCGTGATTGACGCCGCCCTCACGAGTCCACTAGATTTGGGCATAGACATCACACGCCCATTTTATCAGTCAACGTCATCGGTGCCTCCATGCTGGCCAAACGGATCATTCCCTGCCTCGACGTGCACGGCGGCCGCGTGGTCAAAGGGACCAACTTTGTCAATCTCCGCGACGCCGGCGATCCCGTCCAGGTGGCGGCGCGGTACGAAGAAGAGGGGGCCGATGAGTTGGTGTTTCTGGACATCACCGCCAGCCACGAGGAACGGGATATTCTGGTCGATATCGTCCAGCGAACCGCGGAGGTGATCTTCATGCCGCTGACCGTCGGCGGGGGGATTCGTACGTTGGAGGACATCCGCACGCTGCTCAACGCGGGCTGCGATAAAGTTTCCATCAACTCAACCGCGGTAAAGGACCCGGAGTTCATCCGGCAGGCGGCGCAGCGGTTCGGCAGCCAATGCATTGTGGTCAACATCGATCCCAAGCGGGTCGATCGTGACGGCGAAGAATTTTGGGAAGTTTTTATCAACGGCGGCCGCGTGCCGACCGGACTGCAGGCCGTTGAGTGGGCACGCGAAGTCGAAGCACTCGGCGCGGGCGAAATCGTGCTCACCTCCATGGACGCCGACGGGACCAAAGATGGTTACGACTTGCCCATCACCCGCGCTGTGGCCGAAGCGGTAAAAATTCCCATCGTCGCCAGCGGAGGCGCGGGGTGTCCGGAACACCTGTATCGCGCGGTCACCGAAGGGAAGGCAGATGCGGCTTTGGCAGCGAGTATTTTTCACTACGGCGAATACTCGATTCCCGAAACCAAGGCCTATCTGGCAGAGCGCGGCGTGGTAGTGCGGCCCAATCCGGAGTTGCCGCTCTAGCTCTATTCCGCCCGCGTCGGTGAGAAATCGCCGCTGGGACGAATTGGCGCTGGCGAAGCGGCGTACGGCGACGTTAGAATAGAACGAGATCGAGAACCCGGTTCGCTGCGCGGGCCGGTTCTGAACTGACAAGGGTTTCTAAGTTTGCGAGTTGAAACTGTTTATCGCTGTTCGGCGAGGATGCGCGACCCGGTTCCGCCGCGGCAAAGCAGCGCTCGTTCATGACGGTCGTTTCCGTCCTCAGATTGTTCGCAGTTGATCCGGAGCAAAGCCGATGGCCACCGCTACAGAATCCACGGCAGACGCCGCCCCACCCATCGTCACCGGTCCCGCCGGCGACCTGGAAGTGAATAAGCTCTTTCGCCAATTGATCAAGTTCGAAGGATCGGACTTGCACCTCAAGGTGGGCAAGCCGCCCATTTTGCGAATCAAGGGAACGCTCCGCGAACTGCAAATGGACGTGCTGACCAAGGAAAAGATGGAGCAGCTCTGTTTCGCCATGATGGATGACCGGGCGAAACGGATCTTCGACGTCGACGGCGGCGCCGACTTTGCACACATGGTGGAATACGAAGGGGAGACGTGGCGTTTCCGTGTGAACCTGTTCATCCAAATGGGTCACGTGGGCATGGTTTCGCGGAAGGTGGAACGGTTTATCCCCAACTTCGAGGGACTGAACCTGCCGCCGATCATGGAGAAATTGTGCCAATATGACCAAGGCATGATTTTGCTCGCCGGCGTGACCGGCAGTGGCAAGAGCACCACGATCGCCTCGATGCTGGACTGGATCAACGCGCGGAAGCGGAAGCACATTTTGACGATCGAAGACCCGATCGAATTCGTGTATACCGAGCAAAAGTGTCTGATCAATCAGCGCGAAGTGGGCATCGACGTCAAAGACTTCGAGATCGCCATGAAGCATGCCGTGCGTCAAGACCCGGACATCATGCTCGTGGGCGAAATGCGGGACAAGGAGACGTTTGCCACCGCCATGCACGCGGCGGAAACCGGGCACTTGGTGTTCGGGACGATCCACGCCTCGACCGCCCCCAGTACGATCGGCCGGATTTTGGACCTGTTCCCTCAGGACATGCACACGGCGCTGCGGAGCAGCATGGGCTTTAACCTCAACGCGATCGTCGCGCAGAAACTTTTGCCGACGATTCGTGACAACCCCAAACGGGTGCCGATCGTGGAGATCATGACCATGAATCCCACGATCCGCAAATTGATTCTGGAAGAAATGGACGAAAAGCTGCCCGACGCCATCACCATCGGCCGCGAAGAGGGTATGCAGCAGTTTAATGATAGTTTGAAGTATTTTATCGACAAGGAATTCATCAGCCGCGCCACGGCCTTCGAGGTCTCTCCGAACGTCGAACAATTGAAGATGATTCTCAAAGGCATCGAAGTCAAAGCGCGAGGTATTCTGTAATCCCCATCCGTGGGCCCTCGCCGCCCGCCATTCGCGGTCCTCAGGTTCTTTCGTCAACCGATCGCGGGAGATATCGTGTTAAAACGCGCTTTTGCCAGTTGGCTCATCGTTCTGGGATTCTGGGCGATGTGGCCCACCTCTCTTCCCGTTGGAGCAGCCGAACCCGGCGTCGCCGCACCGCCGCTGGTGAACGCCGTCTTCGCCCAGGCATTGCCGACAGCCGAATCGGCGACCTATCCGGTCGTTCCCGGTCGCCGGTTTTATCGCGGCAATAACCCCGATGGCAGCCAGATCGGCGGCTACTTCAGCATGTTGCGGCTGATTCCCATTATCGGGTTGTTGGTTTTGTGGGTTTGGTCGACCTATTGGATTGACCAGGACAGCCGTGGATTGAAGCTTGATCCCTCGCAATGGAACGCCACCGCCCTGTTGGCCGGCATCGCGGGTTTGTTGCTGGTCCTGATCCTCCCCCATTTCGGGATCGGATTCTTGGCGCTGTCGGCGCTTTATGCGGTCCCGTTGGGACTCTACATCCGCGAACGCAACAGCCGCGTTCCCGAGAACTCCAAGGTGATGACGCCCAAACACATCGAAAAAGTCATCCGCCGCACCTTGGGGCGAATGGGTATCGACATCGGCAGCCGCGGCACTCGGGAAGAAGTGATCGGCCCACCGATCGAGTTCATGGGCAAGTCCGTCTCGGGGCTGGGGGACGACGGACGGTCGCGGCAGGTCGAGAACTCCAAAGGGTATCTGGCCGCAAAGGAACTGGTGTACGACGCAATCTTGCGGCGCTCGACCGACATCCATCTGGAGCCGATGAAAGACCAGATCGCCACCCGTTACCGCATCGACGGCGTGATGTACCCCGCCGACCCGTTCGACCGCGGCGTGGGGGACGCGGTGATCAACATCTTCAAGGTGCTGGGCGCGATGGACATCACCGAACGCCGCCGCCCGCAGGACGGCAGCTTCAGCGCAGAATTGGACGGCCGCCGAATCGACTTTCGTGTCGCCACACAAGGGACACAGGCCGGAGAAAAACTGAGCCTGCGGATTCTGGATCAGGCAAACTCCGTCAGCCATCTTTCGCAACTCGGGTTGCGAAAGCAGGTCCTGAAAAAACTGACCGAGATCGTCCACCTGCCGCACGGCCTGTTGCTCAGTTGCGGTCCCACCGGCGCGGGAAAATCGACGACGTTGTTCGCCGCCCTGAGCGAAATCGATTCCTATCAGCGAAACATCATCACCGTCGAGGATCCGGTCGAATATCGCCTGGAAAACGTTTCACAGATCGAGATCAACACCAAGTCGGGGCAAAATTTCGCGACGTCGCTGCGGAGCATCCTGCGGCAGGATCCCGACGTGGTGATGGTGGGCGAAATTCGCGACGGCGAAACGGCGAAAATTGCCTGCCAGGCGGCCAACACCGGGCATATGGTGTTCTCCACCATTCACGCCAACGACACGTTCACGGCCCTGTTCCGGCTGTTGGATTTGGGGGTGGAACCGTTCGTCGTGTCGACGTCGATCACGGCGATCCTCGGCCAACGCCTCGTGCGGCGGTTGTGCCCCGATTGCAAGGAGGCCTATCAGCCGAGCTTTGACTTGCTTAAGAAAATGCATCTCGCCCCGGACAAGGTCGAAGCGTTTTATCGCCCGCCGACGAATCCGGAATTCGAGTGCCCCACCTGCGGCGGATTGGGATATCGCGGCCGGATCGGCGTGTTTGAACTGCTGGTGATTACCGACCGCATTCGCGATATGATCCGCGAAGACCCCTCGATGTCCGCCATCAAAGCCGAAGCCCGCAAAGAGGGCATTTTGTATATGCAGGAAGAAGGATTGCGGCTCGTCGTGCATGGAGCCACATCGCTGCAGGAATTGCTTCGCGTTATCAAATAATCGTTCGATCCCGTCCGCAGCGTCACGCTGCCCATCATTTCGCCCCCTCAGATCTGCAACTCATCATGGAACTTTTGTTTAGCGGACTGTTGTTATTGGTGTTTGGCATCGTCACGTGGTGCGTGGCGAGCGAAGGGGCATGGGGCGCCGGCATCATTCTGCTCTGCGTGATTTTCTCCGGCCTGTTGGCGATGAACTTCTATGAGCCGCTGGCGGTCATCCTCGACGACATGCTGCCGGTCGGATACGCGGATATCGTCGCCCTGTGCGGTCTGTTTGCCGCCTTCGTTTCCATTCTGCGCGTGATCACCGAACAGATCGCCCCCATCGAGATCGAACTCCCGGCGCCAGTATATCAAGCCGGGCGGTGGGGCTTCGCGGTGCTCACGGGATACACGACGATGGCCTTTTTGCTCACGGCTCTGCACACCGCTCCGTTGCCCCGCGAATTTGCCGGGTTCAAGCCGGAGCGCAAGAACCTGCTCAACATGGCAGCCCCGGACCGACAATGGCTGGGATTCACGCAATACGTCTCCGAGCACGGCTTGCGGAACAACGTCAACGGCATTCGCCGGGTGTTCGACGGCCTGGAGTTTCGACGTCCCGGCCGCGACGATTCGCTGTGGGCCGCCTTTCCGTTGCGGTACGCGACCCGCCGCGAACTGATCGCCGGCGGCGCGTCCAGCAGTGCAGCGGGCAACACGCTGAGCGCCGGCGGTGGATCGTCCGGCGGAGGGGGCGGCGGTGGCAGCGGTACGAAACGGGGCGGCGGTTTTTGAGCGGATCGGCCAGCGTTCACCCGCTCAATACATGCTCCACGAGGGCCAGTAAAAGGCCAAAACCTTCTGCATAAATTAGAAATGCAAAGCACTCACGGAGGCAATGAAGCTTCGCTCTGTGGCTGGTCGCTAATTCTGGCTTCGAGCGTTGATTCATCGTCTTGCACCAGGCGGCCGCTTGGATCAATTAACACCATGGTCCCGAAGGAATCCACACCAAAACGCTTCATCGACTCATAAGAGTTATCCAATAGCACAGGAAACGGCAGGCCTTTTCCGTTCCAGACGGCTTTCACGATCGGTTTCATCCGAAGGTCGAGATCAGCGATTGATTTTAACTTTCGTTCCATGTCGACACAGATCGAAATGATTTCGAAGCGGTCACGTCGTTTTTGGTTTGCCTCATAGAATTTGCAAAGTTCGGGAAGGGTTTTTGCCAAACATGGCGGACAGGATGGCCCCCAAAAATAGACGAGCACCCATTTACCGCGAAAATGCAATGCCTGGGCGTCCTTTGGTATTCCACGAGCATCGACAATTTTCCAGTCGGGGCATTCTTGACCGTATCGTTGAGAAAGATCGCGCCAATTTCCCACCTGCTTGGCCTCCGCTATCTCGTCCTTCGGCTCGGGAACGAGATCGAATACGCCACAGTCGAACTCGCGCTGGTCTCCCATCACTTTGATGAGCTGCGATTCGGCTAATTCGAGGCGGGGCGGATCGTGGCTATAAATCTCAAACCCATATTCTCCCGGAGGCAACCAGAACTCAAAACGCGACTTCACGGACGAACACATCGCTAGTCGATTACGCCCCAAGGGAACAGCATCATTGAACGGAAGGCCAGCCACGACTGTAACGTCACGGGACCTCGCACCCGTCGCCGCGACGCGGAC
>CALFYU010000401.1 GCA_937952455.1 uncultured Planctomycetaceae bacterium | reverse complement strand
CGGTAGCGGATGTCGGTCTAAATGTTACCAAACAGAGTGGCCCGTTTCAAGAACCTTGGCGATGCTGTGAGTGCAAGTCATTGCGAATAAAGACTTTAATGGCAATAACCTACAACGGCCGATATGTTCCGGCTTCTTTCGCCGCCAGATTCTTGTCGATCAGCAATTCCAGGTGAGCGTGAACTTCGCCGGTCCCCAGCACGAGGTGATAGTCGTGCATCACGCCGAACTGTTTCACGGCGAGTTCGTAGACGGTTTGCGGGCCGCCCGCTTGGAGAAGATTTAGAATTTGTTGTTCGCGCTGAGTGTGATGCGCAATCGTCGTTTTCACATGCCCGGTCAGATCGGCCACCGGGTCGTCGTGGCCGGGCAATACCGTCAATCCGGGGCGATCCAGGCCGGCGATTCGCTCCAGCGACGAGAGATACATCGCCAGCAGCCCATCGTATTCGATGTCAGCCCCCCCGATGTTCGGCGTATAACCGGGTAGAACGTGGTCGCCGGTAAAGAGGTGGTTCTCAAGCTGCAAGCAGATGCTGCCCACGGTGTGTCCGGGCGTGTGGATGACTCGCAATTCGGTTGCGCCGCACGGCAGGGTTTGTCCGTCGACCAGCGGCTGCGCAGCGGTGGAGCCGCACAATTTGTCGAGCCGAAAGGGCATCTGCGAGACGCGTTCGATATCGCCCGCCGGAGCACCCCAGGCGGCGAGCCGCTCGCGGACAATGCGGACATACTCGTCGAGCCGCTCGCTGACGTGCGTCACGTCGTACCGGTCATCGGTGTGGATGAAGACTTCACATCCCGTCAAATCCTGCAAGCGTCGCGCGAGACCAAAATGGTCCTGGTGTTTGTGCGTCAGGACGATCCGCTTGAGCGATTCGATACTGTGTCCGGCCGCTTTGATTCCGGCAGACAATTCGTCGAACGCCTCGGGAGTGCCGATTCCGGTGTCGATCAACGTCAAAGGTTCGGTGTCGAGCAGATAAGCATTCGTGCTCCCCTCAAAGAAGGGATTGGCAATCTTGATCCGCTGTACGTTGACCGATCGAGAGGTGGAAGCGGGAGTTTTCACGACGAATGATCGTCTTTCGGAGCAACCCGGTTGGCCGGCAAAACGCTGGTTGTTGCCTGGGGCACGAGAGACGCCTTTGCCAAGCCGGCGGGAAGCGATATAAATCCAGCGATCAAGACGGCCGGTAAAGTGTAATCAGAAGTTGAAAAGCGGGCGGTTTGTACCGGCGGTCACGGAAAAATTCCGCAGGCAATCGCAGGATAAGCCCGCCGGCCAACGATTTTTAAGACGGAAGTACAGCGTAGTCCAGCCGGTGGCGGATTTCATCCCAGAATCGACACGAATCACGAGATTTTCGAATGGACGACAGCTTCGAAGGCGGAATTGAGGCCGCCGCACTTGCGTTCCGGGGATACAATGTCTCCAACTTGGGGCGCAGCCGCGAGTTACTGTTGCACCCCGCCTACGGGGCGATCGTCCGTGACGAGTTGAAACGTGCTTCCGAAATCTGCGCCACGGCGATTGGCCGGGCGGTCGATCTGGTCGCCGACGTCGAATCCGCCCGCGAGACCTCGCTGGCGACGTTCCCTGACGACACAGCGATGATCGTCGGCATGGAGTTGGCGCAACTGCGGCTGCTCAAAGAGTTCTTCGGCGTCGACGTACAAAAGGTGAAGCTGACGATGGGGTACAGCGTCGGCGAATTGGCGTCGCTGGTCGTCGGCGGCGTCTATGAGCTCGATCAATTGATTTCCGTGCCGCTGAGCCTGTGTGACGATTGCGCTCTGTTGGCGCACGACGTCACGATGGGCGTGGTATTCACCCGCGGGCCGGCGCTCGATTTTCAGAAGCTCAAGCGTCTGTGTATGGTCATCAGTTGCGAAGGGGGCGGGTTGATCGGTCCGTCGGCGCAGTTGGCTCCGAACGCGGCATTGATTCTGGGGCAAGGCAAAACGATCTCGCGTTTCAATCAACTCAAGAAAGAGTTTTTTGAAGCCCGTGTGATCGTGCACAAAAATCCCAATCGCTGGCCGCCGCTGCACACGCCGCTGGTGTGGGAGAAAAATATCACCAATCGCGCGGGCGTGAAGGTCTATCACATCAGCGGAGGCCGCCGGGCGCCGCAGCCCAAGATTCTCTCATGCGTCACCGGAGGCGCCGACTACGACGAATTCAACAGCCGGGATATACTCGTCCGCTGGACCGACCATCCGCAGATGTTGTGGGACGTGATCTATGCCACGCTGGCGTCGGGTGTCAAGACAATCATCCACGTCGGCCCCGAGCCGAATATCATCCCCAACACCTTCGAGCGGTTGAGCACCAACGTCGTGCAGCAGATGGGGAGCAAGTATCTGCAGGCGATCAGCAAGGGGGTCGTGTCGGGCTTGAACCGGTTTGCCTGGCTGCGAAACATACTGCCAGCCAAATCCGCCCTGTTGCGCGCGCCGCATATCCGCCATGTGATTTTGGAAGACTGGCTGCTGGAACACGCCCCGGAGTGAAGAAGGCTTGAGGCTTGAGGCGACAGGCTTGAGAAAAAAGCCCTGTTGTGCGCGGGTCTCCTGACCCCGCACGTGCCCCGACCGAAGGTCTCCCCGTTGCCGCGTAATTCATTGGGAATGCCGTTCGCACTGCATCGATAGGTGCGTCGCGACGCACCCTACGTTGACGCCGCATCCCTTACAATACCGGGCCGATGCTCCAAGGGCAGAACTCTTCGTCGCCGATGCCTTGCAGTTCGCTTTTGGTCTTTTCGCCGCTGGCGGTGGCTACGATCATTTCGAAGATTTCCGTTCCCACCTCCTCCACGGTCGCCCCGTCGAGGATCCGGCCGGCGTTGATGTCCATGTCGTCGACCATCCGCTCGTACATGGGGGTGTTCGTGGCGACTTTAATCGAGGGGACCGGTTTGCAGCCGAAGCAACTTCCGCGTCCCGTCGTGAACACGACGACGTTCGCGCCGCCGGCGACCATGCCCGTCACCGAGGCGGGGTCGTAGCCGGGCGAATCCATGAACACAAATCCCTTTTCGGTGACCGGTTCGGCATATTGATAGACCGCTTTGAGTGCGGTGCGGCCCCCTTTGGCGATCGCCCCCAACGATTTTTCATAGATCGTGGTCAGGCCCCCCTTCTTATTGCCGGGGGAAGGGTTGTTGTTGATCTCCACGCCGAATTTTGCCGTGTAGTCCTCCCACCAACGCACACGCTCGATCAGTCTCTCACCGATCTCTTTGGTGGCGGCACGCCGTGTGAGGGTATGTTCGCCGCCGCATATCTCCGGTGTCTCGGCCAAAATCGAGGTGCCGCCGTGGGCGATCAACAAGTCACTGGCCACGCCCAGTGCCGGATTGGCCGTGACGCCGCTGTTGCCGTCGCTGCCGCCGCATTCGCATCCCAAGATCAGTTCCGAGACGGGAATCGGCTCGCGGCGAAACTTGTTCGCTTCGGGAAGGAGCTCCTTCAAAACCTCGACGGTCCGCTCCACCGTTTTGCGGACGCCGCCCACGTCTTGGATGTTCAGGATCAACGGCAATTTGTCCGGTTCCTGCCCCGGAATCTGCAATTGCACCAAACCGGTCTTTTCCGCCAGAAACGATCCGGGACCCGTTTCGCAGCCGAGGCCCACGATCACGTAGGCACCGATATTCGGATGCTTGGCGAAGCCGGATAAGACGCGGTTGAGTTGGAAGTGGTCTTCGCCGCCGTATTGCATCGCGCAACCCGCTTTGTGGACCAGCGGAATTACGCCGTCGATGTTTTCGTATTGTTCCAACAAGGCATGGTCGAAGCGGGCGGCGGCGTATTTCGACGTGCTGGCTGAACAGTTCACGGTGGAGATGATGCCCACGTAATTTCGGGTGGCGGCGCGGCCGTCGGGGCGGCGGTAGCCCATGAAAGTGCGTCCGGTGATCGGCTCGGGATCGGGCGGAATTTCGCTGGCACAGGCATAATCGAGTTCCAAAGCGCCGATCAGGACGTTATGCGTGTGCACCCAAGTGCCGGCGGGGATGTCGCGGGAGGCAAACCCGATGGTCTGGCCGAATTTCTTGACCGGCTGCCCTTTGTTAATGTCACTAACGGCCACTTTGTGTCCCAAGTCGATCGCGTCGCCGGTCGTGACGCCGCGTCCAGCGATTTCCGCTGTCGTTCCTGCTGGAACATGACGCGCGGCGACGGCAATGTTGTCGTCGACGTGCAGCGATATAAACGGATTGGTCGCGACCGTGGACATCGTTCGTGGCTCCGAGGCTTAACAGCTCGTTGAAAAAACGGATGACACCTTAGGCAACTTTTAGTCGGGTGCTACTGCTGGCTTGTCCAGCTGTGTTTTCGTGTGGGGTATCTTGCCCTGGCGGACAAGCCGCCAGCGGCACCTTTTTTCAACCGGCTATTACAATTTTACGTGGGAAAACAACCAGTATAACGCCGCGCGGTTCAGTGCGTCCACGCCACGAAATCGACCCCGCCGCTTGCATCCGTGGGACCGGCAAGCTTCAATGAAGGGCAACCGTAAACTTCCGGCGCGCTCAGCCAACCGAATATCCTACCTCACACACTCACACCTGATGAAAATGCGGAGCACGAATTCCATGTCACGCCGCCAGTTCATTCTGTTTCTGACAACCTTGGCCCTGTTGCCGGCGACTGTGACGTTCGCCGCGGAGAAAGAGCTGCGCGTGGGCATCATTGGCCTGGACACGTCGCATGCGATTGCGTTCACCAAGATGCTCAACGCAGAGAACCCCGAACTGGAGTTCGCCGGCTGCCGCGTCGTGGCGGCGTATCCCAAAGGCAGCCCCGATATCGAAAGCAGCGTCAGCCGCGTTCCCGGATACACGGAACAGGTTCAAGAGTTGGGAGTGGAAATTGTCGATTCCATCGATGCCCTGTTGGAAAAAGTCGACGTCGTCTTGTTAGAGACTAACGACGGGCGTCCCCATTACGAGCAGGTGCTGCCGGTGCTCAAAGCGGGCAAGACGGTGTTTATCGACAAACCGATCGCCGGTTCGCTGGCCGATGCGGTCGCGATTTTTGAGGCGGCGCGACATTACGAGGTGCCGGTCTTCTCGTCGTCGTCGCTGCGATTTTCCAGCGGGGCGCAAGCAATTCGCAATGGCGCTATCGGCGAGGTGGTCGGCTGCGACGCGTATAGTCCTTGTTCGCTGGAAAAAACTCATCCCGACTTCTTCTGGTATGGCATTCACGGAGTGGAGACGCTGTTTACCTGTATGGGAACCGGCTGCGAATCGGTCGTTCGCATCGGCGCGCCAAATATGGACGTCGCCGTAGGATCCTGGGACGGCGGGCGCATCGGCACGTTTCGCGGAATTCGCGGTAAAGGAGGATACGGCGGCACGGCCTTCGGTACCGAGGGGATTCAACAAATCGGCAAGTACGACGGCTACAAGCCGCTGTTGGATGAAATCGTGAAGTTCTTCCGCACCGGCAAACCGCCGGTCAGCGAAGCGGAGACGCTGGAGATTTACGCCTTTATGGAAGCAGCTGATGAAAGCAAACGCCAAGGGGGCGTCCCGGTCACGTTGGCCAGCGTCATGAAAACGGCCCGGGCCGCCGCCGCGGAAAAGAGTTTGGCGACACCCAATACATTGACGGAGGCGGAAAAGGCGGACGGTTGGCGGTTGCTGTTTAACGGCAAAGACCACACCGGCTGGCACTGCAACAACGGCAAGGAGATCGCGACGCCCGTCGAAGAGGGAAGTTTGGTCCCCTTCAAGTCGGGAGGATATTTGATCATCCACGAGGATCAATTCGGCGACTTCGTGCCCAAATG
>CALFYU010000400.1 GCA_937952455.1 uncultured Planctomycetaceae bacterium | reverse complement strand
TCCGCCTGCACCAAACGGATGTCGCGATCCAGCAGGAATTCGGAGGCTTTGAGCGTCCGCTGTAACTCATCTGGGAGCGTCAGCCTCGCCACGGCGACCCACAGCTCTTCGCTGTCCATCGCGATCGGGACGATTGTATTTGCTCGTGCCATCGATTCTGAAAACAAGACAAAAATCTGGGATTCTGAAATCGTGCCCAGGGCCAGCGGTGGGATCGGATGTTCTGTTAGCATCCCAGCGACTTCACGTTCGGAAAGCTCTTCGTCGGAGCCGTCCAAAAGCCGAGAATTCGCTCCGAACCACAGCAAATAGCCGCAGTGCGGGCAGGGGGCGTCGCCCGGGGGCCGGGAGGGTTCGATCACGACCGGCTTTCTGCAAATCGGGCAGCGGTTGTCGTCCCCTTCAGGCGTTCGTGAAGAGATTGGCAATTTGCTCCTCCTGGCGGAATCTAGCTTTTTCCTCGGGCCTAGATTCACTCTTGCCCACATGATCTGTGCCAATTCGGCGCGGCGTAGTTCCGCTCGATCGCCTCATGAATTACGCGGGCTTTAGCTCGAACAACACGCACGCCGCAATCAAGTATGAACTCCAGCTTTTGTTTCGTCTCTTCCGCAAATGCCCCTTGCGGCACAGCGATGCACAATTCCTTAGCGCCTCGCGCAATCGGGATGATCGTATTCTCTCGCGCGACACTTTCCGGGATCGTTTCAAGGACTTCCATCGGAATCCTTCGATTCTTGAGCATCGACGCGACTTCACGCTCAGTTAAGGCTTCTTCCGAGCCATCCAGATCCGAATTCCAGAACCACAGCAAATAGCCGCAGTGCGGACAAGGGGCGTCGCCCGGGGGCCGCGAGGGTGCGATCACGACCGGCTTATCGCAAATCGGGCAGCGGTTGTCGTCCCCTTCGGGGGTCCGTGATGAGATCTCCATGGCAGTCCTCTCGGGTCGGCGCTATGCCAATTATACCCCCGTTGACAGACCGAGCGGCATAGAATTCTGCGATTTCAATCCGACTCGGCAAATTGTTGCAGGGTCTGACGGCATAAGGGGTTTCACCTTGCGTCGTCCCCAACGTCTGTGGTACACGAAGCCGTACGTGACACGGGGGACGTGGCTGCGGTAAACTTACATGATTGGCCGTTGCCCATCATTTCTCTGCCATCTCGCCACTTGCGATGTGAAGGTTCTGATTCGATGACTTCATTTGAAGCCGCCCGGCTGTATTTTGAACATGCTGCGGAGCACATGGGGCTGTCTCAAAACATGCGAACGCTGCTGCTGACACCCCAGCGGGAGCTAAAAGTTCAAGTTGCCATCGAGCGGGACAACGGGGAAATCGGAACGTTTATTGGCTATCGCGTGCAGCACAACAATGCCCGCGGGCCGATGAAAGGAGGTCTGCGGTTTCACCACCAAGTCGATGCCGATGAAGTGCTGACGTTGGCGTCTCTGATGACCTGGAAGACGGCGCTGGTGAATATCCCCTATGGCGGCGCCAAAGGAGGCGTGTCGGTCAACGTCCACAATCTGCGTCCCGGCGAATTGGAGCGGCTGACACGGAAATTCGTCGACGAGATCCACGACTTCATCGGTCCGGACAAAGACATCCCGGCCCCCGACATGGGGACCGATGCGCAAGTCATGGCGTGGATCATGAACCAATATTCCAAATACCACGGTTTCAACCCCGCGTGCGTCACCGGAAAACCGTTGGAGTTACATGGAGCGGACGGGCGGATCGAAGCCACCGGGCGGGGCGTGGGCTTGTGCACAATGGAAGTCCTTCGCCGCAAGAAAATGGACATCAAAGAGACAACCGTGGCGATTCAAGGTTTCGGGAACGTCGGCAGCCACGCCGCGCGGTTTTTGCATGCACAAGGGGCCAAGATCGTCGGCGTCACCGACGTGTCCGGAGGTGTTTGGAATGACGAGGGACTGGACGTTCCTGCGCTGATCCGATATGCCGACGAACATCACGGCATTGCCGGCTTTGACGGAACCGAGCCGATCAACAATGACAGCCTGCTGACCAGCAAGGTCGACGTCCTGATTCCCGCGGCCGTGGGAGGCGTGTTGAACGTCGAAAACGCGCCGCACGTGCGGGCCAAGGTGATCATTGAAGCGGCGAACAACCCGACTGTTCCCGAAGCGGATGAGAGTTTCAACGAACGTGAGATTCTGGTTCTGCCCGATATTCTGGCCAATGCCGGTGGGGTGACGGTGAGTTACTTTGAATGGGTGCAAAACCGCCAGCATTTTCGCTGGGACCTAGAGCGGGTGCGGAAGGAACTCGACCGTATCATGCTGGAGAGCCTCAACAAGGTATGGAAGATTGCCGAGGACAAAGGCGTGTCGCTGAGGACAGCGTCGTACATTATTGGATTGGGGCGTGTGGGCCGCGCCACCGTGTTGGGAGGAATGTAGAACGTGACAGAGTACACCGCGGAAGACTTCATGAACTGTCCGCTCTTCATGAACATGACGAGGCAGGAGTTGCAAAAAGTCGTCAACCTGATGTCGATCGAGGAATATGCGGCCGGCGAGACGATTATCACGGAGGGCACAGCCCACGCGGTGATTTGGATTATTATTTCCGGACGCTGCAAGGTGACCAAACAGGCGCGCGACGGCAGTACGCGGGATCTGGCGGTGCTGGACCGCATGCGGACGTTCGGCGAGATGTCGTTTTTTCATCCCGCGCCGCATTCGGCGACGGTCACCGCCGAAACAGACGTGACCGTGGCGCGGCTGGACCGGGCGCGGTTTCACAGTCTGGTCGATTTTGGATCGGACGCCGCATTGAAAATTGCCTACAACACGATCGGCGTGGTTTCGGAGCGGCTGCGGGCGATGGACGAATACGTCGGCCGGATCATCAAATCGGGCGAAACCTCGCGCAGCGGCCAGGAATGGGGCGAATTCCGCGCCAAGCTTTACAGCGAATGGCAGTTTTGACACGACCCGGTCTGCATCAATTCGCTTTGCCGTCGGTAGATTCGACCGCAGTTTCGGTCGGCGCAGCGGCCGTCGTGACTGCTTCGGGGCGTCCGGGTGTGATGAACAGCCCCTTGACACGCTGCCGGGTACGGCGGAGCGTGAGGCCGTATTTGCGCAGGCCCTTGTCGATATCCTCCAGCCGCCGGCGGCGGAGTTCGGTCAACGTGGCCGAGGTATAGTAATCGTACTCCGCATCGTCGACGTTCGGGACCGACTCATGGTCAAAGTTGAGCGTTACCTGTCCTTTGACGCGGCTGTGGTCAATGACAACTTCGCCGAGTTCTTCCTCGAGGTATTCCGCAAAACTGGCGAGGCTGCCTTGGTATTCGACGTCGGTCACGCCGTCGCCACCGGAACTGGTGCTAATGCTTTGCGACCCGTCACTGTTGTTGCGGGGGGCGAGCATCTCTTTGAGTGTCTCCACATTGCCGACTGCCGGCCGAAGCGTGAGTACCGGGATCTCGCGGATCTCGTGGACGATCGTGACGTCGAATGACTCCTCATACGCGCGGGACAACTGCTCCACCGCATAGGCACGCGTATCCGATCGCGGCAGTCCTTTGACGACGACGTTGTAACGTCCCAGCGGCAGCTCGTCGCCGCCGAACACGCGGAGCGGCGACAAGCGGGCTTCTCCGCACAGAATTTCCAATAAAGATTCGGCTTTGATCCGCAGCCGACCGGACCGATGGTCGTGGTGTTGAAACCGCCAAATATTGCGACGGTCTTCCCAGATGTCGTCGTTGGGATCAGTCTCCTCGATGCGGATGATACTCACGTTTTTGATGCGCGAGAGTTCCGTGTCGAGGGGAGGCGGCGGCTTGATCACCGACTCCTCGACGCCGTCGTCGCCCCGCAAACCGCCAACCGATCCGCATGTGAATACCAAAGCCAGCAGCGCGCCCGAAACGGCACACAGCCGGTGCCGTCGGGCGGACCGGTTGCAGCAAACGGCGCTCGTCTCCTGACTGGTCATGGCGGCCCTCACCTTGTCAAACGCCTGGCAACTCCGGCACGAAAACCGCTACCGGACGCGTCCCATTTTACCCGCTGGAGCCGACAGATTGCAAAGCGAAATCGGCGGTGGCGGGGTAACCCATCGCTGCCGGCAAGGATTATTCCGCAAAATCGACGCAGATAATCTCCTTGTCGTTGCGGATAAAGGCCGATTTTTCGGCAAATGCCGGGTGCGCCCAGACAACAGGACGGCCGAAGGCCTCGTTGGTCGGTTCGATGGCGTGGAAGCGACTGATCTCTTCGTAACCTTCGGGTGACAACTTCGCGATGATCAAATCACCCGTTTCGCTGAACAAAAAGAACCGGTCGTCCTGTTTGACCAGGAAGGCGGTCCCGTGATCGGCGCGGCGTTTGCCGCCGCTGGTCGGTTCCCGCGTCTCCCACAACCGCTTACCGTCTTCAATTCGTGCGCCGACCAGCGCGCCGTCGTGGCAATCGACGCCGTAGATCATGCCGTCTTCGAGAATCGGCGTCGCCTCAGCCGAATAGACAGCCATCTTGGTTTTGCCCCGCCACAGTTCGCTGACGCCCGGTTTGCCCTCTTTGAGTTTGAGCATCACCCCCACGCGGCCGATGCCGCTGGCGAACAGCAAATCGTCCAATTGCCGCGGGGCGATGATCGACATTTCATAGGCCGGTTGCAGCGGAACCGTCCAATACACCTCGCCGGTTTGGGGGTTTAGGCTGTTGAGTGATTGGGGATGCCAAATCAGCAACTGTTTGGTGCCGTCGTATTCGATCATCGTCGGCGGACAGTAACCTTGCGGCTCAGCCGAGAGCGCCCGCCAGACCTCTTCGCCGGTGTTCTTGTTAAACGCAACGGCGACGCTCCCCTTGCCGCCTACGACGCAATACAACAAGTCGCCCTCGACCAATGGGTGCGAGGAGAAGCCCCAGATGGGGGCGGTGGTGTTGTACTCGGCGGTCAAGTCCTTTCGCCAAACGAGTTCTCCACTGTCCGCAGTGAGGCATATCAAGTCACCCTCGGCGCCCAGCGTATAAACCTTGCCTCCCTCAACGGTCGGGGTGCAGCGCGGCCCGGCGGCATACGACAAGTTGTACGGCCGGTCATATTCGTACTTCCAGATCTCTTCGCCGGTCTCCGCGGAGAGGCAGAGCACGCGTTCGCGGCCGGTCAATTCGTTGCGGCCGCCGGGACTGTTTTTGATGTCGCCCGACTCCTTGTCGTAGTCGAACACGTAGACGCGACCGTCGGCGACCGCCGGGCCGGAATAGCCGAGTTTGACCGGCACACGCCATTTCACGGGAGGACCGTCGGCGGGGAATTCCTTTACGATTCCAGTCTCGCGCCACACACTATCCCGCTTCGGCCCCAGCCACTGCGGCCAATCGTCGGCGTATCCGATTTGTGAAAGCCCCAAAACAACGGCTGCAGCCAGTAATAGTCTCGATCGCATCGCGGATGATCTCCGGGTGGGTGTCAGATGACAGACTTGACTCGCCCACATTGTGGCGACCGGGGTGCGAACTGTCAAAGTGAAGAAGGCGTGCGGCTTGAGGAGTGAGGCTTGAGGGCTGGTAGGCGGTTGCCTGTGAGCCATCGACCGTTGCGCTAATAGCAAACGCGACAGTTGGCACGGCGGTCGCCAACGTCTCCTCAAGCCTCAGGCCTCAAGCCTTCGCAGAGGCCACTCGCGCCGTAATCTCGTTGTAAACCTCCGCCGGCAATGGACCTTTATTGACGGCGGCCAGGTTCTCGTCCAAGTGAGCGAGATGGCAGGTGCCGACGACGGTTGCGTGGCAATGGGGGGGCGAGATGGTGTACCGCAGG
>CALFYU010000399.1 GCA_937952455.1 uncultured Planctomycetaceae bacterium | reverse complement strand
TCGCGTCCGGTGCCGCTGACTAGAACCAGTTTCAAAACCCGGTTGTGCTTGTGAGTGAACCTTCCATTAAGAGCGTCTGCGTGACGCACCCGAGGGTTTTGAAACTACTTGTCGTCACTAATCACGTGGCTTGCGGAACGCCAGGACGAGCACAACGATTGCGGCGGCCAGAAGTGCCAGCGCTGCCAACAACTGCCATCGCGGCGGCCCGCCGGCGACCCGAACATATTCCGCAACGATCAGTCCCTGGTTCATGACGTTGCGCCTGCCGCAAACGGTTATTTCTGCATCACCCAGTCTTCATCAAACACGGCGTGATAAATCTGCGTGCGGCGCTCGGTGAAGATCACATGGATTTTTCCGTCGCGAGTTTGGATCGCGTACGGATAGCCCAAATCGACGTGCGGCGAGCCCATGATCACGTTCCGGTACGGGTAGGTCTTGTCCATGTCGGTCGAAAGAGCCACCGCCAGCGGCACGCGGCTGTTCATGCTGTCGTTATAGACCAACAGCAAATTGCCGCTTTGCAGCTTGAGAAAGTCCATTGCCGCGTTCGGATTGGGGAATTCGGAATTGCGGCCTTCACTCCAGGTCTGTCCGCCGTCATGTGATTCGCTGCGGACAATGTAGCCTTTTTCGTCCGGCCCATAGCCCCCGCCGCGGCGGCAATAGGCCACGACATAGTTCTTTTCAATCTCGGCGCCGGCCGGTTGGATGTTGCCGTTGGGGGATTTGATCCTTTCGCTTTCGCTCCAGGTTTTGGTTTTGGGGTCGAAGCGGTAGAACAGCGAAGTGCTATCGGGGCCGACGATTTCGCGGTCGTTCCCGCGCTCGCAATAGGCCGGCAGCATGTAATCTCCATTCGACAGCGCGAACGGACGGCCTTGGACCATCATGCCCTCTTCGAGCGTCAGCAGGCGGGAGTCGGTCCAGGTCTTGGCGCCGTCGTGGGAGATCTTGTATTTGATCCGCGACGAGGACCAGGTATCGCCGAAGCGGACGACGTAAAACAGATAGACGTCGCCATCAGGCGCCTGCCAGACGACACCGTTGCCGTCGGTGCGGTGCGGTGTGTTGGCCAACTCAACCGGTTCGGTCCAGGTGTTGCTGCCCTTGGCAAGCCGCCCGCCGTAAACAGCGGTGTCGTCGGCATATTCACCGTCGCCGCCGTAATAGACGAGGAATAAGTCGCCATTGTCCAACTGGGTGATTGAAGCGGGGTGCTTGTATTTATTGGGCAATTCCGGCCCGTAGACCTTGGAAATCGTCAAGTCGCCGGCCACGGCCGCCGGCGCACCGCAGGCGATGACAACAAAGAACAAGAACTGTCGCATAAGGGATTCTCGAATGTCTTAGCGTAATGTTGAGAGTTAGGTGAAGCCCCTCATTTTAGACCGCCACCGGCCGAGAATGCGAGCCTACCGGGCCCTCAAAGGTGCCTGATGAAAGGGAAGCGGCGGTCCGCTCGTAGTTTATGCGCGCATGCGGTAAGCATTGACGATGTCCCAATCGACATCAATGCCCAAGCCCGGAGCGTCGGTGATCGTGACTTGTGGGCCGTCGATATGGATGGGATTCTTGGCGATGCGGACTTCGTGGTAGTCGGGACCGAGCACGTCGCCGGGATACTTTTCGACCTGCATGTTTTCACAGGCAACGATCACGTGCCCCATGGCGGCGGTGGCGATGTCCCATTCCAGATTCGAGCCGATGCTGCAGGCCACGCCGTTTTCTTCGGCGAAGTTGATGATGTCGACGCATTTTTGAATTCCGCCCTGCTTGCCCGGATAGAGGCTGATCACGTCGCAGCAATCGTTGCGGATCAATTCGCGGGCATGGACCATGTTGAAGCAGATGTCGTCGGCCATGACTTCCGGTTCGATCTTGCGGCGGACACGGGCCAGGGCGGCATAGTCGCCGTCGGGGGTCGGCTGCTCGAAGACGTCGATGTCCAGGTCCAGCATCTCCTGGCAGGCGGCGATTGCCGTGTCGGCATCCCAGCCACAGTTGGCGTCGATTACCAGTTTGCGGTCCGGACCGGCGACTTCGCGGACGATTTGCACGCGTTCGATATCAGCGGCCGGATCGCCGCCGACTTTGACTTTGATCGTGTCGAAGCCTTCGGCCACCAGTTCGGTCGCCCGCCGCCGCGCACGGTCCGGTTCGTAGGCGCCCAAGGAGAACCGGCAACGAAAGGTCAACGGGCGGACGGCTCCGCCCAGTAATTCATAGACGGGCGCGCCGGCCTCTTTCCCGCGGATGTCCCAACAGGCCATCTCAATGGCAGCCTTGGTGAACCAATTATGCTGAGCAGCGCGGTCCATGGTATAGACCAGTCCCCGGATGTCCTCAGGATCCCGGCCGAGGACTTGCGGCGCCAGGATGTGTTCGATCAGCGCTTGCGCGCTCCAGACCGTTTCTCCGCTCCACCGCGGCATGACGGTCGCTTCGCCGACCCCTTCCAGACCGTTATCGGTGACGACCTTGACGATCAAATACGGCGAGACGATGTGTTGCCCGAGCGAAGACTTCATCCGCCGCTCGGGCTTCAGGGGGATCTGAACGGGGTAGGTTTCGATTGCGGTGATTTTCATGGTGTTCGTCCCGCTTCTGATTATCTTACGCGTGGTGGGCGATGGGAGGGCTTAGCGCAGAGCGTCTTTGCGATAAGTATTCGTCTGCGGTGGCAATTGCGGCGGGATAGTCGCCGTCGGCCGCCAGCGCAACCGCC
>CALFYU010000398.1 GCA_937952455.1 uncultured Planctomycetaceae bacterium | reverse complement strand
GGGTTGCCGTCGCGGTCGAAGTGCTTGGCAAAGCGTCCTTCGCTGCGGCAGAAGTCGATGAAGTCGACGACCTCCTTGGTTTTGGGATTCGTCCACCAATCGTCTTTGACGGCGGGGTTGCCCTGCAGCGACAAGCGGGATTTGATTGTATCCCCCTTGCTGGGGTCGTAGATCAAGATTGGGAATGCGCGGGTGTCGACCGCCAGGCGCGCCTGGTCCGAGGCCATGTTGTCGGCGACGCCGTGTTCGGGTTGGCAAGTCGTGTAACAGTTGATGACCGCCGGTCCCTGGAACTCCAGCGCCCCCAGCACCGCTTTGTAGAAGTGGTTGGTGTGGGCACACGTCGTCTGCGCGACATAGGTCCGCGGATGCATCATGGCAATCTGTGCGATTTCCTTGCGGCGCTCCTGTTTGCCGGCATGCGCTTTGCCGTGCAAACTCATTTTCGTGTTCTGGCCGGTATAAGTGGCGGTGGAGGCCTGTCCGCCGGTGTTAGAGTAGACCTGCGTGTCGAGCACGAAGACTTTGATGTTCATGCCCGAGGCCAACATTCGCGAGAGCGATTGAAAGCCGATGTCGAACATCGCGCCGTCACCCCCCACGCACCACAGCGGACGGTCGTGCCACCCCATTTGGTCCCAGCGGCTACGGATGCCCATCGCATCAGCAGCCACGTTTTCAAACAGCGAATTGGTCCAGGGAACGAGATAGGGATTATAAGGGTAGGTCGAGGTATAGACCGTGTTGCAGCCGGTGGCGGCGGCGATGCCCCATTTGTCACCGTACATGTTTCCCGTGGCGGAGCAGAGCATCCGCAGCGCGGTCCCTTCACCGCAGCCGGCGCAAGAACCGGCGCCGCCGGTGTAGATATGCGTCTTTTCCTTGAGCATCATATCGATCAACAGGTTGTCGTTGATGTAGGACTCGTCTGATGGTCCGACGTTTTTAAACAAGCGGTGACTTTTGCGGATGTCAGTCATCACCTGCTCAGTCTTGGGCACCATCTTCAGCGCCAAGTCGTCGCAGACCGTCACGCACTCCGCGCAGCCTTTGCATTTGCTGGGATCGATAATGATCGCGAAGCGGCCCCCTTCCTGGCCCTTCTTTTGCGGTCCCTCGTAGTACTTGCGTGTCTTGGACCATTGTTTCTCGAACATGCCGCGGTCGGCGTCATCGGCAATGTCCGCCAATTTCTTTTCCAGCGTTGATTCCGCGAGGACCTTACCGAGGATCGCCGTATCCGGGCACTGCGTCACGCAATCCATACAGCCGGTGCAGTTCTCCATAATGTATTCGGGAATTTCCGGCGCGACGTAACTGAAATCGCGGAGCGTGGCAGTGCCGGCGGGAATCAACGACCGTGCCGTCGTCAGGTCGGCCGGCAAAGACTTTTCGGCGATCCCTTCTTCGTAGCCGTGAATGATCCGGTCGTTGAAATCATTGACGTCCAGGATCGGCAAGTCGACGTTGCGATAGGGGGAATCGACCAGTGTGCCGTAGCAGTTATTGTTGTGCGGATCCCGTTCGCTGGCCGCGTTCATGTTGGCGGTGGCGGTATCATCAACAGTCGCCATGGGAGGTCCCTTTCAATCTCGATTGACGGGGAATTTTGAATTGTTGGAAATGTCTGGCCGCGAGGAAGGCCCGCCGAATTCTGCCGGCGCGGGCAACGCCAATCAGGCGTGCCCGTTGCCGATGATCTCCCGGGGAACTTCGCGCATTTCGCTGTAACCCCGCTTGACGCAGGTCAAGTTGTCCTGCACGACCTGTTCGCCCCGTTTGCCGAAGTACTTGCGCAGCGCCTTTTCCACGCCTTCGTAGACTTCTTCGTCGGTCATGGCGGCGTCCTGGGCATAGGGAGTCAACCTCAGAAAGGCCCCCAGCAAGACGATTCCCTGCATCCGCATTTCCAAGTCGGCTACCGATGCCACGTCGCGGGCGATACTGACCATGTCTAGGAAATGCAGATGCAAGTTTTTCTCTTGAATGGTCTTCTTGTGGTGTAGGGGGATCCGTTTCCAGACGTCAGCCGGCTCGGAGTACGGGCTTTGCATGACAATCGCCCCCCCGTCGACCATGCCCTTGAGCGGATTGCCGCTGATCATGGCATTGGTGTCGTTGAGCACGACGAGGTCGACGTATTCCAGTTCGCTGTGTGAGTAGATGTGCGAATCGGCGATCGTCAGATAGTACGTCGTCGGAAGTCCTTTCTTTTCCGAGCCGTATTTGGGATAGGCTTGCACGTCCTTGCCGAAGACCTGTCCGCCGATCGTGGCGATGACCTTATTGGTGGTCACCGAGCCAAATCCGCCGACGGAGTGGCCCCGCATCGAAAATGCGCCGGTGGGGCGCAAATCGGGGTCTTCCTTCACTTCGAGCGCCGTGGAATGTTTGATGCCGACCGAAAAGAAGTCCTGCGAGTCGGTCATCATGTTGTCGAAGATGGCGATAATGTCGCCGGGACGAACGTCGCGGCTGCCCAACCCGGCTGCCCCATGATACACCTTGGGGATGCGGTCGATTTTTTCGACGCCGTTTTGGCCGGTCATCGCGTCGCAGAACGCCGCCTTGATCTCGCGGGTCAGGTGGTTGCCCGTGGTCGAGAGCGGATCGTCCATGCGTTCAATCACCGAAAACGCCTTGCAGTCCTTGAGTACCTCGACAATCCGTCGCGAGGGGAAGGGGCGGAAACAATAGACGTTCAAACAGCCCGCCTTAATGCCCTTCACGTCGCGGAGGTAATCAATCGTGGTTTGCGCCGTTTCCATGTAGGAGCCGATGCCGACCAGAATGTACTCGGCGTCTTCGCAACGATAGGCGTCGACGAAGTCGTACTTGCGGCCTGTGTTGCGATAGAACTCGGCGAAGGCCTCTTCGAGCGCCGGTTCGACCTGGTCGTAATACCACCTCTGGGCCAATTTTCCCTTCATGTAGGAATCTTGGTTTTGCACGACGCCCGACATGAGCGGATTGTCGGTATCCATCAAATTGGTCAGCTTGTCTTCCGGCTTGCCGATGTATTCCTTCATGAACTCTTCTTCGGGAAGCCGGACGGACTCGACAGTGTGCGTTGTCAAGAAACCATCTTGCACGTTTAAGAAGGGCGTGGCGGAGGCCTCGGCGGCGCGGCGGCAGATGAGACACAAATCGCCCGCTTCCTGGGCGTTGCGACCGAACAGGATGCCCCAGCCGCAGTCGGCGACACTCATCACGTCGTCGTGCCCGGCGTGGACGTTGAGGCTTTGACTGGTCAGCGCACGGGCACCGATGTTGAACACCACGGGCAGGCGTTTGCCGGAGATGGTGTAGAGCACTTCCTTCATCAGGACTAAGCCCTGTCCCGATGTGAAGTTCGTGACCCGTCCGCCGGCGACGGCGAAGCCTTCGCAAAACGAGGCGGCCGAATGTTCGCTTTCCGGTTCGACGAAGACCAACTGGTCGCCCCACATGTTAGGGGTGCCGTTCATCATGGCGGAGTTGAACCCGCTGCCCATCGTCGTGGAACTGGTGATCGGGTATGCTCCCGACCCTTGGGATATCCTCGTCTCAACCCAAACGACCGCTTCAGCCCCGTCACACGTGGTGGGAATTCCGGGATACTGAAACTTCGGTTCTTCGTGTTGTTCATCCGGGGTACCGGTCGTACGATCTAACGCATCCGTAGCCATAAATGCCACATCCCCTTCCCTTGAATGAATCGTCCGGAATCGTGCCGCTGGAGATATGGGCAACTTTCCGGATTTGGATTACATCAAACGATGCCAACCTGGGCTATAAACTGATATCCGGCTCCTCTATTTGCAGGCGCTCTTCTTGATCGCTTAGTCGAGTCGCGTTCCCCATGTGCACCGGGAAACGCCGCTTCCGAGGTCGTCGCGTCAACCGGGAAACGTCGGTACCGCAGATTGCTGGTCCCGATGTCATTGTAACGGGCAAAGATCAAGTTGGCGAGACCTTCTCGGCGGGTGGCGGGAAAACGTCACTTTCAGGCTGGCCGACGAGTCGTATGGCCCCGGGCGAAGTCGTCGCTAGGGGGGCATGCCCTCGCCGGATGGTTACTGGATATAATGCAGCAAACCGCAATAAAAAACGGGGGGCGGCGCATGAGTTCTGCCGTAGGGGACACGTTGGAAAGGCTGCACGGGCGGCGACCGTTGATTCTGGACGGGGCATTGGCCACGGAGTTGGAGCAACGGGGGTTTGACGTTTCCGGACCGCTGTGGTCGGCGCGCGTGTTGCGGGAGCACCCGGAGGCGATCCGGCAGTTGCATCTGGATTATCTGCGGGCCGGCGCTGATTGCCTGATTACGGCGACGTACCAAGCGACCTATCCGGGGTTGATGGCCGCGGGGATGAATCAACAGCAGGCGGGGGAGCTATTGGATCGCGCCGTCGAACTGGCGGCGGAAGCGCGGCGACTTTGGGAAACTGATCCACAGCGAAGCGCCTCACGGCCGCCTGCGTTGATCGCCGCTTCCATCGGCCCTTATGGAGCCTATCGCCACGACGGGTCTGAATACACCGGCGACTACGGGTTGAATCGCACGCAGTTGACTGACTTTCATCGAGAACGGATTGAGCGGCTGGCGGGCAGCGGCGCTGATTTATTGGCCTGCGAGACGATCCCCTCGCTGCTTGAAGCCGAGGCACTATTGCCGGCACTGGCCGACGTGCCCGAGATGCCAGTCTGGCTCAGTTTCTCCTGCCGTGATTCCGGGCACACCTGTCACGGCGAACCGATCGCGGCCTGCGGGCAATTGCTCGACGAAGTGAAACAAGTCGTGGCGATCGGCCTCAATTGCACGGCGCCGCAATTTGTGGAGCCGCTGATTGCGCAACTGCGAGAAACCACAAACAAGCCCATCGTGGTGTATCCCAATTCGGGAGAACGTTGGGACGCGCAGCGACGATGCTGGATCGGGACCGCCGACAGTGACGAGTTCGCACGCGCGGCGATGCGGTGGCGGGGGGCCGGGGCCAGCCTTATCGGCGGATGCTGCCGCACTCGTCCGGAACACATTCGACGGCTGGCGGCCGCATTTGCGTCGGGCGACATGTGATGGGGGATCGATATTCATAGCCGTTCCGCCTGTATTGCGGCACTCGATCCTTGCTCGAACGGCTCAGTCAGGTTATGTAATGGTGATGGACCGGGGTTTCCATTCTTGTTTGCACTATTTTCCGCGGAGTGGTGATCGATGTACTACCATATTTCGCACGTTAACTATCTGGCGGTGTTGGTGGCCACGCTTGCCAGTTTTGTACTTGGCGGTTGGTGGTATTCACCCTCCGGGTTCGGCCGGGCCTGGCTGGCGGCGATTGGCAAGTCAATGAACGACCTGGGCAGCCCGGCTGTGGCTATGACGCTGACCGTTTTGACCACATTCTTCACGGCGATCATACTGGGGGTGTTGATCAATGCCTTGGGGGACCCGACGCTCTATCGCGGTGCGCGACTCGGTCTGATTTTGGGCGTGGGAATTGTGGCGACTTCGATGTTTTCTGATTACCTGTTCAGCGGCAATCCGCTGGAATTGTTTCTGATACAGGCCGGGTATCGCGTGGTGTTGCTAACGATTATGGGCGGCATCATTGTAGTGTGGGGCTGATAATAATAGGACAGCGAGAGTCGTTTTCTGGCCA
>CALFYU010000397.1 GCA_937952455.1 uncultured Planctomycetaceae bacterium | reverse complement strand
AGCTGGGGCATGGCCCGGGACCTGATCGACAAGCGGGCCTTTGAGAAGCTGGAAAAGCCGCGGCCTGGCCAGCGCACGCGGATCCCCACCGAACAGGAAACCGAGATCATCCTGGCCGCCGGCAGCGAGGCGTTTTGCCGGATCTATCAGGCCCTGCGGCACTGCGGGGCCCGGCCGGGGGAGCTGTGCCGCGCCACGATCGCCGACCTCAAAGAGGGCGGCACGGTGATTGAGCTGGCCGAGCACAAAACGTCCCGCAAAACGGGCAAGCCGCGGCGAATTCTTGTAGGACAAAAAATGCGGGAGATCGTTGCCGAGGCGATCGGCGATCGCAAGTCGGGGCCGATTTTCCTCAGTCCCGCCGGCAAGGCGTGGAAGCCGGAAAACTTATCCCGAACGTTCCGCAAGCTCCGCGACGATCACGGGCTGCAACGCGAGGGGAGCGACAAGTTGGTCCTGTATATGACGCGTCACGAGTTCGGGACCAAGGCGACCGAAAAGCTGGGGATCCACGCCGCCGGCGAGATGCTGGGGCACACGCAGATCACGACCACGCAGCGGTACGCGCACGCAGACGAAAACAAGCTGCGGACGCAACAGGACAGCGTGCTCGATTAGCGGCGGGCGTTGTGTGGGAGTCACCCCTCACTTTAGCCCCTCACTTTGGCATCCCAACCCCTCACTTATCGATATCCGATAGATCGATATTCTGCGGCCGGCGGCGGAAATCCGGACTTGCAGCGGGTCCGGCTTGAGGCTTATAAGCTTAGTGGCAAATTTACACTTAGCCCCGGGGCCGCTTGATTGAGCCTCGGGGCTTTTTTGCGGCCAGGTGACAACAGGTTAACCGGCCTCGATCAGTATTGGCTGCGCAGGTGCCATTCGCCCTCCGAGACCTCCTCGCCGTACCAATACCAAACCGATTCCTCGGCAAGGCCTCCGTCCCGCATCAGATACGACCATTTCCCGTGCAGTTTCCCCGAGTCTGAAAAGCCGCCGCTTGCGATCCAGATCGACCCCGAATGAAACAGGATGAGTCGCTCAACGATCCGCCGTTCTCGCGTATACGTGTCGACGTAACGGGCGTCGTTTGACTCCGATTCCCAAATGACGGCATAGGTGGCGGTCTTGTAGTAGCCCCAAATCAAGAGCGGAGTGACGAACAGCGTGGCAACCCACACCGCACGCCGCCAGCGCCGCCAGTGGTTTTGCACGATGTACGCGGCGGAGACGGCGACGCAGACCACCGCGACATAGCTCAACAGCCACAACAGCGACGGCGGCGTCTCCCAAAGCGACAACGCAACCGCCCCGCCGCAGATCAGGCCGACGTAGGGCAGAAACGGGACGATCTCCGTCAGCCGCTCCGCCAAGGTTTTCTTGCGTGGGATTGTGAGACGGCCGCCGGCAGGCAGGACGGCCGGCGCTGACACGGGAGGCGGCGAAGGCTCAACGTAGAATGTGCAATTCGGGACTTGGACAGCGCACCGACAACTCGGGCAATGCGTCCGCTGGCCGGCCCGATCCGCGTTCGTCTTCAAAATTGTTCGGCAGTCAGGGCACCGAAACTCGATCCGCGGTTGCGTCATCCCTGGATCCCTCTGAACGCTTTGTAACGATTACGTCTCCGATGCGCGGCACCAAACGTTCACCCTAACCCCGCCGGCCACCGGCCGCAATAAAAATCCCCACGACCGTTAGCACGCTAACGAACGATAGTGCAGCTCCCGTAAGTGCTTCCAGGACAGTCCCTCCGGTTGACTTCGCGACTGAAAATCCTGGTGTCGGCGGTTCGATCCCGCCCCTGTCCACTCGCGCGACGGGATGAGTGTGCCGGTTGTAAGGGCCGGCCCAATTCACGAACGTCGAGAACTGTTGCAGCTCCCCCGCCGCATTTTGTTTCACCACGAAACGAAACTACCAGGACTCATAGTCCTGGTGTCAAATCAGGGAGGGTGCGACAGTGAGCGCAGCGCCGATCGTCAAGGCCTTCATTGCTTGCCAAAAAGCCGATCGTCGAAAAGACGGTTCGTATGACCTGACCGGAGTTTCAACGGCGTTCAGCGCGAAAAAATACCCGCAGATGGCAACGCTGGTGTTTTACCTGCACGTCACAGAGATCTATGGCCCCGCTGAATTTCGCATTGAGGTCAGCGACGCGGAGACTGGATCAATCGGAATGTGGGGAAACGTTCCGGAGCGCGAGGGATTATCGCCGCTCGACGTCGCGGTCGACGCGATCACGATCCCAAACTTTGAGATTCCGAAGCGCGGAGAGTATTTCGTCAACCTGCTGTGGCAAGGTCAGTCGCTTGCCGACTTGCGGTTGTCGTTCTCCTGATACCCGTCCCAATTTCGCTTGAGGTGGAGTATCTGCTGGCGTTCCATGACCAGCTTGCCGTTGGGGTGCCGCGCAATTCGTTCGTGATAGCCGGGCAGAATTGTTTCGCTGATCAGCTCTGCTTCTGGGGGAATCAATCCGAGCGATTGGAATTCTTGAGACGCTCCCCCGGCTTGAACATCCGCAAGTCTCTTTGCCTTCTCGAGCGCGACTTGCAAAGCCTCGATCACTCCGGAGATGTTTTTCGTCGTGATCCCCATCTCCATGACGGTGTGCAAGTTGCTATCGTAAGACCAACGTGCTCCATTCGGATTGGAAACTTCGACGAGCATTGCGCGATTTCTCCCGCGCGGATTATAGCACTTCGATCGAATTTTCAAATCCGCAGATTTTTTTCTTGACATCTGCGTGCGCTTTGGTAGGTTGGTCGGCGATCAAGAGTTTTGATGTTCGTCGACC
>CALFYU010000396.1 GCA_937952455.1 uncultured Planctomycetaceae bacterium | reverse complement strand
TGTCGCAGCACGGATCGCACAGTTGCTCACAGCACTTGCACGGATTCCAGCACGGTTTGGGGCAGCACTTGGGCACGCAAACCACGCGCGGTTGGCAGCAGGGCATCGGGGCACAGCAGGTGGCGGGGCCACAGCAGCTGTTGGCAGCCGGTGCGCAGCAACCATTGCCGGCCGGAGCACAGCACGCGTTGGCAGCCGGAGCACAGCACGCTTGGGGGGCACAGCAAGCATCACCAGCAGGAGCACAACCGCCCTTGGGGGCACAGCAGGCATCGCCGGCGGGCGCGCAGCACGCCTTGGGCGCACAGCAATCGGTCGGGGCACACGTGTCGCAGCAGCAGGGCTTGCAACACGAACGCTGGTAATTGTAGATCTTGTGACAGGTGGGCCGGCAAATCACCGGCTTGCAACAGATGCGCGGGCAAGCCAACGCACAATCACAGCTTTTCGCGGCGCCGCAACAGTCGTTGCCATGGTGGTGGCCGGAGAACAAACCGGCTTGAGCCGTTGTGTTCATTCCGAGCGCCAACACCAGCGCGCCAATGAGGTTAAGCCACTTCATGAGTTTCAGCTTCCTTTCGATTCTCAACAGATTCGTAGCTACTAGTCGTCGACATCCGCGCGGTCGGCGGATCATTAGGGATTCGTGGGTCGATGCACGTCCGGGAAGGAGGAAGGCGAGATTCAATTGCCAAACCACAAAGTTTCCGGAACAATCAAACCTCAACGCGCAAACTCCCCTTGAGAGAACGGGCGTCACATCCCGTTCCATCCGCTCGAAACCCTCCCGCGGCGCCGCGCCGGCGAATACTCGGTCGCGTAGTCGCTGAAGCAATCAACCCGCATGCGTCGGGGCGACTGCTGGATTCCTTTGCGGCTTCACCTCACAGTATCGGTGCGCAACGGATAACCGCTGCAAAGTGTTTTGCGTGACTCTCCCGCACAAGAGACGCACCTGCGACGATCCGGTTGTTCCGGTTTTTCCGGACACGAAAACCAACGCGACCTCGACGCCGGCTCGATCCGCTCCACCCCCCGCCGGGAGATAAACTGGGCGAACTGCCACTGCTGCTGCGGAACGTGACACCTTCACCGAATCTGCCCGCACTCCGGATTCTGACGCACAAAAATTTCTGCAACTTTTGTGGAGAAATCCCGCCAAAACCCGCCGCATCACCCGCAACAATCGCACCGACTCCGCCGCAAACGTCCGCACAACCCGACCAGCCGCTACAGCTTCACACCGACGGCGGGCCGCACGGATCGCGCTTGCGATATCCGGAAAAGCAATACTCTCAAAGGGTGCCCCGACCGCGCAGAGGTTGGGTGCCGTCAGGCGCAAGAAGCCGCACCCTGTGCGGTCGGCCGTCTTCGGACGCAAGCTTCGCGTCGCCCTGCGCGTACGCAACGCGCACACCGCCTCAAATCACAGGTAATTCAAAGCCCTGCCGGTAGTCGCGTCCCAAATAACGATTCGCCTCCTCATTGCCGACGAACCGTTCCGCCTCGCCATCGAATTCCAAACGCTGGCCCGTGCGGTAGGAAATATTGCCCAGATGGCATAATAGCGCCGAATAGTGCCCTTCTTCGATGTCCGCAATCAACTCGTCGCGGCGGCGGCTTTTCACGCAATCGATGAAGTTCTGATAGTGCCGCGGCGAGTCGGCCCACTTTTCGCCAGCCGCCGGGCCGCGTTCCCCCCGTTTGTGAAACACGCGGTATCCGTCCCGGTCGATCATCAGATACCCCTGGTCGCCGTAAAAAATGTTGTCATTGTCCAACCGGTGCCCCTGCATGCGATACGGCGTGAAGTCCCGCTGCTCGTAGACGTACAGCAAATCGTCATATTCCCACGTGACCACCATCGTGTCCGGGGTCTCCTGCGCGTCCCCCTTCGAGCCGAGCTTGGCCCCGGTGGCCGAGTCCGCTTTGGGAGCCTTTAGTCCCAAAGCCCAGCGGCCCAGGTCAATCTGATGCACGCCGTCGTTGCCGATGTCCCCGGTGCCGTACTCCCAGTTCCAATGCCAACTGCTGTGAAACCGGTTGCGGTTGAAGGGACGCCTCTGCGCCGGCCCGAGCCACATGTCATAGTCCACGCCAGCCGGCACCGGTTCATCCGGTTGTTTTTCCCAGCGGCCCCGCCGCTGGTTGTTAATCGCCTTGACCAGCATCACCTTGCCGATCACCCCTTGCCGCAACAATTCCCACGCCTGCTCGTAATGCGGAGCAGCGCGGAGATTCGTGCCGTGCTGCACGATCCGATCGAACTTGCGGGCCGCTTGGACCGCCATCCGCCCCTCGGCCACGTTGTGAGACGCGGGTTTCTCGACATACACGTCCTTCTCCGCCACGCAGGCCATGATCGTCGCCGGCGCATGCCAATGGTCGGGCGTCGCCACCGCCAGCGCATCGACATCTTTGCGATCGAGCAACGTGCGAAAATCGGTCACCACCGGCGGCCGTTTGCCGGAGATCTCCTGGACCCGCTCCGCCAACTTTTGTCCCCGCGCGTCGTCGACTTCACAGATCGCCACCACCTGGCTGTCGGGCAGCGTTGCAAACTGCTCCGCCAAATTCGCACCCCGCCCCGCTCCTAACACGGCGACCCCCACCGTGTCGTTCGCCGCTGCTTGAACCGACCGGCTATACGCCAGCGCGCCTGCCGTGACCAACGTCGTTCCCAAAAAACCGCGCCGATTCATCGCAGACATCACGGACCTCCATTGACGGTTCTATGCTCAGCGGATACCAACAAACCACACCCGCATCCTAACCAAGCGCAACCACAGGCACAAATCTTGGCCGGCCCCGCTTCCACAAACAAACAACAGATCCGCCAACGAGCCCGCGCCGCACGCAGTCGCTTATTCGACCGCGACGAACGCAGCCGTCGCATCGTCGATCAGCTCCGCCGGCTGCCCGCATACCAATCGGCCCGAGTCATCCTGTTCTACGTCA
>CALFYU010000395.1 GCA_937952455.1 uncultured Planctomycetaceae bacterium | reverse complement strand
AGTTAACTATCATCGTCGACACAATGCGGTACATTGAAAAAAGTCGAGGAGACGGAAGAACGCGATTGGTGTTTTGGTTTGATAATTAGAGTTAGTCTATGTCGCGTCACGGCAAACCAACCGCCGAACGATCGATGACGCAAAAACGCCCAATCCGTGTTTCATCCGTGCCAATCCGTGGCTAAAAAACCCAACCCGACAAGTGACGTAGGGCAGGCTCCCGCCCGCCGGGCTTAATTGAAGTCGCCGTTCATGCCAAAAGATCTCACCCTGCCAACAATCGTTATCCTGTCCGCCATCAATATCGGGATATCGATGCGGTTCTGGTATTCCGTTGTGACCCCGCCACCGCCGCTGACGATTGATTGGTCGCCCGCCATCTATTGGCTTCTTGGATTGATGGCTGCAGCATTCGCGATCCATATCGTACAACGCGATCGCACGAACATCACCGCTCGACAGTCGTGGGTTCTGCTTTCGGCGAATTTGATTGTGCTCGTTGGTTATCTTGGTGTAGTCGTCGCCATTTTTGCGCATTCGCTGTCGCTGTTTGCTTGAATTAGCTTTTCGTGTTTGCTCACGGCAGGCGGGAGCCTGCCCTATCTGTTTATCCGTGTTTCATCCGTGTTAATCCGTGGCTAGAAAAACCAACCCAACAAAATAACCCCCACCTCTCAAAACCCGCCGCAAACCTGGGCTTGCTCCCATATCCGCTTCGCGATATTCTCCCCGCCACAAATCCCCTCGCGGGAGATGGTGTTGTCGTAGCGATGCAATGGTTCGCATCCGCGCACGGCGGGCCGCCCCCCAAAAGCAACGTCTCTCAAATCTCTCGCGAACACTTCCCAGCACTTATCTACGGAGCTCGGCCATCATGGGTATGGTCTCCCGTTCGCGTCTGACGCGTTCTCGCCGGTGGGCACCTGTCGCCCTCGTTCTGCTTGCCGGATGCAACTCGATGACCGGCACGATGAACAACGAAGTCGGCAAGAACTATTACAAGGCCGGCAACTACACGATGGCCAAGGATGAGTTCCAGCGGGCCGTGATCAATGATCCGGACAACGCCGACTACATCCACAACCTCGCCGCCGCCCACAAAAAACAGGGACAAGTCGGCGAAGCGGAACGCCTCTACCGGCATGCGATCAACGTCAATCCCGAGCACCAGCCCTCCTATCACAGCCTGGCGCTGTTGCTCAACGAACAGGGCCGCCAGGGCGAGACCTTTGCCATGTTGCAGGAATGGAAAGAGACGCAGCCCTATAACGCTGAGCCGTACGTCGAATTGGCCTGGATGAATCGCGAACAGGGCCAGCTTGGCGAAGCGGAGAGCTTGCTGCATCAGGCCTTGCGGATCCGGCCCAACGACCCGATTGCCTCAGCGCAACTGGGGCAAATTTATGAGGACACCGGACAAAAGGACCGCGCGCTGGCCATGTACCAACGTTCGCGGTTCTCGCAGTGGAACCAACCCCGCGTCGAGTCGCGGATGACCGCCTTGATGCGTGAAAACCCGCAAATCAGTTCCATCGGATCGGCCGTCTACGCCCCGACCCCCTGGACGACGTCGCAAAACGTTTACCCGCAAGCACAAATCGCCAATTATCCGCTGCCCAACTATGCCGATGCGACCGGCGGCCTGCCGACGACGGTGATCACCGAACGCCCGATTGCGCCGGTTCCCGAACCTGGCATTCAAATTGGTGCCCCGATTCCCACCCCGGGCGGCCCGCAAATCAGCACGTCCGAACCGCTCGTGCAGCCGTTCTAGGCTGTAGGCTTTAGGCTGTAGACCTTGGGGAATAGGTTGTTCGCCTCGCGAGATTGCAAAATCCGCGCTGAGAGCGGTTTCGTGTCCCTTGGCGCTGGGCGCGTCTCCACTAAGCTAGTGCGTGTGACACGGCTTGACTCGTGAGTTGTTTGCTACCGGCTTCGCCAGTGCAAGGCACCTTGAGGCGGCCAGTTAGAGTGGCACTGGCCGAGCCAGTGCCACCCACCGCTGCTGTGAACTGCGCGCGAATTCCGCTGCTGGGGCCTGCGTAGACGAGCTGAACAACCATATTTGGGAATCGGACAAATGTTTAGAGTTTTGGTCACCGACAATCTCTCTCCCGCCGGACTTGCCGTGTTGGAACAGCACGCGGGGATCGAGGTGGACGTTCGTCAAGGGCTATCCCCGGAGGAGGTCCGCGAGGCACTGAAATCGGCAGACGGCATTATTATTCGCAGCGCCACGAAGCTCACGCCGGAACTGCTCAAGGACCAAAAGCGGCTGAAGGTCATCGTCCGCGCGGGGGTCGGCGTCGACAATATCGACCTGCCGGCCGCGACCCGCGAAGGCATCGTGGTGATGAACACCCCCGCCGGGAATACGACCAGCACGGCGGAGCACACCGTGGCCATGATGATGGCCCTCTCTCGCAACATTGCCCCCGCGGCTGCCGGCATGGTGGCCGGGCGGTGGGACCGCAAGTTGTATACCGGCACCCAGCTCTCGGGGAAAACGCTCGGAATCGTCGGCTTGGGGCGGATCGGGCTGGCGGTCGCCAAACGGGCGAATGGGCTGGAGATGAAAGTCGTCGGCTACGACCCCTTTCTATCCGCCGAGCGCGCGGCCGAACAGGGCATCGAATTGTATCGCGAGATCGACGATTTGGTGCCGTTGTGCGATTACCTCACCGTCCACACGCCGCTGACCGACGAAACGCGGGGCATTATCAACGCGGAACGCCTTTCCAAAATGCGCAAAGGCGTGCGGATCATCAACTGTGCCCGCGGCGGCATCGTTGACGAAAAAGATCTCGCCGATGCCATCGAGTCGGGACAAGTGGCCGGAGCGGCGCTGGACGTGTTCACCTCCGAGCCGCCGACCGACGACCGGTTGGTGAAACTTCCTCAAGTGCTCAGCACGCCGCACTTGGGCGCCTCGACCGATGAGGCCCAGGAGTTGGTCGCGGTCGAAGCGGCTGAGTTGATTTCCGGGTTTTTGCTGCGCAACGAGATTCGCCACGCCGTCAATCTGGCGCCGGTCTCCGCAGCGGAGATGGCCGAAATCCGCACGTATCTCGATCTCAGCCGCCGGCTGGGTCTGCTGCTCGCACAACATCCGCAAGCCGGCGGACTGAAGAGCGCCCGCATTATGTATCGCGGTGAGGTGGCCAGCAAAAACACCAAGCTGATCACCGCCAGCTTTACGTCCGGACTGCTGGAAGCGGCTCTGGATGAAAACGTAAACATCGTCAACGCGGAAATCATGGCCAAAGACCGCGGCATTGAAATCACCGAATCCAGTTCTTCGGAGGTCGGCGATTTTTCCACTTTGATTCAGGCAACGATCGAAACCGAACACGGACATCCGACCGCTGCTGGAACGGTCTTCGGCAAACAATTCCTCCGCCTGGTGCGGTTGGGGACATTTACGTTGGACGCCTATTTGGACGGGCTGATGCTCATCTTCCGTCACCGCGACGTGCCGGGATTGATCGGCTTTATCGGCACGCTGTTCGGGCAACACGGTGTGAACATCTCCCACATGTCGCTGGGCCGGGAAAACGACGTCCAGGGGGGCAACGCGGTCGCGGTGCTGAATCTGGACAACCCGCCCACGCCCGAAGTCGTCGCCGAAATCCGCGCCCATCCCGAGGTGACCAGCGTCGCACTGGTCAAACTCCCCCCCGCCGGTGCTCCCCTGCCGTGGTTGGACCGGGGTTAATCTCGCTCTAATCTTGTAATACTCGGGTGCCGCTGCTGGCATGTCCAGCAGTGCCGAATGACGGTGGCGTTCGCTTGCTGGATCAACGTCCCGCGTAATGCGCACCCGCGGGCAAGCCGACAGTTGCCCCCTCAATTCGGACGCTGCAATGGGAAACCTGTCACAGCCCGATTAACCGCCATGCGCCGCAGCCGTCATCGCGGCGGCCAGTTCTCCGACTGCGTCCACGCCGGTCTCTGCCGCGCGCACGATGGCCGTGCCGACGATCACCCCATCGGCCAAGCCGCGGAGCGGTTCGACCTGTTCCGGGCGGCTCACCCCGAAGCCGACGGCCAACGGAACGTCGGTCTGAGTCTTGAGCCATTTGAGTTGTTCGTACAACTCCGGCGGCAATTGATCGCGGACCCCCGTCGTGCCGGCGATGCTGATGCAGTAGATGAACCCGCTGGCGAGTTCCAAAATTTTCGCCGTGCGCGCCTGTGAAGTGGTCGGCGCGATCAATTGAACGAGATCCAGCCCCGCGCCGCGGACGATTTGCGACATCTCCTCCGCCTCATCCGCCGGCAAATCGGGAATGATGAATCCCGCAAACCCCGCCTCTTTCGCCTTGGTGACGAACGTCTCGGGACCAACGCGGAGCACGATGGCATAGGCCACCATCGCCACCTGATCGGGGAGCTTTCGACCATCGGCGGTCACGGACTTCACACAGGCAAAAATCTCGTCCACGTGCAGATGGCGGGCGAGTGCCCGTGTGTAGGACGCCTGAATCACCGGTCCATCCGCGATCGGATCGCTATAAGGAAAACCGATTTCAATCAAATCGACGTCCCGCGCCGCCAATTCGCGGATGAGTGCGGCGGTGGTGTCCAAATCGGGATCGCCGGCCGTAATAAACGGCATGAAGGCCATGCGGCCTTCGGCTTTGAGGCGGGAAAACGTGTTGCTGATTGGTGTGGTCAGGGTGGTCAATGTCGAATCCTCATGCGGCAATCTCGGCGGCCGCTGCCGGCAACGTTAATCAATCAAATGGGACAAATCTTGTATGATCTGCGAATGCCGCATCAGATCGTCATGCAGGTCGGCAACGTCTTCATAATCGAGGCGGCGGGCCAATGTTTCAAATTCTTCGGTATCGATCGACGGCACAGTCAGGTCACGGGCATCGCCGCGCACCATCCGCAAGGCGTCGATCAACCGCCGGAAAAATATATATGCTTTTCGCAATTGCTTGCGTGTGAGTTCCGACAGGATACCGGCATCGCGAAGGGCTTTCAAAGCCCCCCGCGTATTCGTAGCCCGCAAGTCGGGACTTGTATGTCCATAAGTAATCTGCAATCCCTGCACGAGGTATTCCACGTCGACCAGCCCGCCGGGGGAAAGTTTGGCATTGAACGTCCCCGGTTTGACCAACTCGCGGAGTTGCCGCTCCCGCATGCCGCGCATGGCGGTCACGTCGAACGGCTCGCCCGTATAGATGCACCGGTCGCGGAGGCTCACGATCTGTTTGCCGAATTCCTCGTCGCCGCAAATCGGCCGCAGTTTGACCAATGCCTGCCGCTCGTACGGCCAAGCGGGGCCGCCGGACACAAAATACTGCTCAAAGGCGTCCACCGAGACCGCCAACGCGCCCGCCTTTCCATAAGGACGCAGCCGCAAGTCGATTTCAAAAATCCCCTTGCGACGGGCGGAGACCATGCGGGGGATCCGCTCGACCAGTTTCCGGAAAAACTCGGTATTGGTGATTTGCTCCGGTCCCGTGGTCTTGCCAGCCCCGGCGTAGACGAACATCAACTCTACATCCGAGGCATATCCCATCTCACGTCCGCCGCATTTGCCCAACGCGCAGACCGCCATGGGACACGCGGAGCCGTCCTTCAGCCGCGGTTCTCCATAACGATCCAGCAAACGCAACATCACCAAGTTGTAGGCCGCTTCGACGACCACTTCGGCGACATCGGTTAACTCCGCCGCGAACTGGCCGAACTCGGTGACGTGCCCCAGAATGTGCCGCATGTCCGTGCGGAACATCTCACGGTCCTTGAATTTGTTCAGCCGCTCGACTTTCTCGTCTCGGTCTTCGGCCGTCTTTAGCTGCTCCATCAATTCACGGCGCATTTGATCTTTGGTTTTCGCGGTCTCCAGCCCGTCGACGTTGCTGACCACCGGGAACAGATTTTCGTGCTGCATCCGCAGGAAGTCGGCCCATAGAAAATCGCTCACGCCCAATAGACGCGCCAGCGCTTCGAGCACCTTGGAATTTGAGAGGGTGGCGATCTCATCCGGCCAGTCAGCGCGGCTGAACATCTGTTCGACGAATTGCCGAAAGTGCATCAGCGCTGATTCGGGGCTGGGGGCGTTGGGCAATAACTGCGTAAACCACTTGGTCAGCACGGTCGCCGCCCGCAATTCCCGTT
>CALFYU010000394.1 GCA_937952455.1 uncultured Planctomycetaceae bacterium | reverse complement strand
TCGCGTCCGCGCCCGCGTTGCACGCAGAGGGCGGTGCACGATGTCCCACGACACCTACAACGACGAATTTGAGGATGGCCGCGCCGCGTAGAAACCGGGCAGGAGCACCGGGGTCAAGGTGTTGTTAGGCATCCTGGTCGGAGGCGGGTTGTTAACTTTGCTCTGTTGCGGCGGCTTCATGTGGTTGGGCATGAACAGTTTCAAAATGGTTGAAACCCCGGCTGAAGTGGACGCAATGACGAAGGAAATCGTCGACATTCAGATTCCTGCCGAGTTTACGGGGAAAGTGGGCTTCAAGTTCGAAATGTTCGGCGTAGGCATGAAAATGGTGGCCTACGAGGGGAACACAGCAAATTCGGCGCTGTTGATCATGGAATCGAAGCAGCCCGGCGGAGCTTCGGCTGAAGAGCAGTTCGACCAATTCCAAATCCAAATGGAACAACAAGGGCAAGGCGAAGAGTTCGATCTGGAGGACCTGTCGGAAAGTGAAACGGAAACGAAAACCTTAACCGTCCTTGGTAATCCGGTCGATTTCAAGTTCACCAAGGGCAAAAGCCAAAAGGACGGCCAGGAACTGCGGCAGGTCTCGGGCGTAATCTCCAAAGACGGCGCTGCCCTGATTATCATGGTGCAGATGCCCGAGGAGAGCTACAACGAAGAAGAAATCGTCACGATGATCGAATCGATCAAGTAACTCCGCATACCGCCGCCGCGGACTCTAACTGTGCCGCGGCGGCCGATTGGTGGGGCGCCGTACGTCGCCGGAGAGAGCGTCATGGCCAAGAAGAAGACATCCGGCAAGGCGGCGGCAAAGAAGAAAAAGGCTGCCGGAAAGACGACGAAGAAGAAGGCGGTCAAAAAGAAGGCGGCCAGAAAGCGGGTGGCGGCCGCCAAGAAAACGGCGAAGAAGAAGACCGCCCGCAAAAAGGCCGTCAAACGCAAAGCGGCCAAGAAAAAGCCTAAACGGCCCGCCACGCTGGGCCGGCCGAAATTCACCGGCGAGGCGCCGCTGGACGAAGTCTTCAAAGAGGACTACCACGCCCGGCAGATCTTCACGTTCCTGGGGGTTTCCTCGCTTAAGGAATTGGAGAAATACGCTCCCGAAGAGATCGTCGACCGGTTGGCGGCACCGTTGGTGCAGACCGTCCAGCAGATCCGCAAACGCCTGGCCGACAACAACCGGCACTTGGCGGGGGATCTGGAATATGCGCTACAGAGGAAGTCGCAGCGCGTGGGGAAGTAACCCCCCCGGTGGAGCCGGGGGCTGAGGGAGCGGGTGGGCAGTGCCACGCGGCGATCATTCGGTGATCATGTCGCGAACCGTATGGCCGGTGGGAATCATCGGCAGCACGTGTTCTTGGTAGGGGCAGAGCACGTCGAGCAGGTAGGGTCCGTCTGCGGCCAGCATTTCGGCCAGTGCTGCGGGGAATTCCTGCTTGCTGCGGACGTGACGCCCCTTGATGCCGTATCCTTCGGCGATCTTCACGAAATCGGGGTAGGCGTCCTCGACCCGCACCGATTCCCCTTTGCCGGTCGCTTCGGGATGATGCACCGGTCCGAGGTAGGTGTGGGCCCGGTTTCCGGCATGAAATCGGTCCTCCCACTGCATGACCATCCCCAGGTGCTGGTTGTTCAGCAGCAGAATCTTGACCGGCAGGTCTTCGCAGTGCAGAGTGGCCAATTCCTGGATATTCATCTGGAACGAACCGTCGCCGTCGATGTCGATGACCGTATGTCCCGGATGCGCCGCCTGAACTCCCATCGCGGCTGGCAAGCCGAAACCCATCGAACCCAGGCCGGAACTGCTCAGCCACCGCCGCGGCCGATCGAATTTGTAATATTGGGCCGACCACATCTGATGCTGTCCCACACCGACGGTGATGTAGACGTCGTCTTTTTGGGTTTGCCGCCACAGTTCTTCGATGGCGTATTGCGGTAGAATGAAGTCGCCAGCGTCTTTATAGCGGAGCGGATGATTCTTCTTCCAATCCGCGCACTGTTTTCTCCAGGCGGCGATGTCGGGAATATCGTCGTCGGTCATCGCCGCATTGAGTGCCCGCAGGGTCTCCTTCAAATCCGCGTTGATGGGGATGTGGGCTTCTTTGTTTTTGTGGATCTCGGAGGGGTCGATTTCGACGTGCACGATTTTTCCGTGTTTGGCAAACTCTTCCAGCTTGCCCGTCACGCGGTCGTCGAACCGCACGCCGAAGGCCAACAACAAATCGGCTTCGGCAACGGCATAGTTGGCGAATTCGGTACCATGCATGCCCAGCATGTGCAGCGACTGTTCGTGCGTGCCGGGAAAGGCGCCCAAGCCCATGAGCGTCATCGTGACCGGAATGCCGGTCCGTTCGGCGAAAATTTTCAGTTCTTCGGCGGCGTCAGAATGGATCGCACCGCCGCCGACGTAGAGCACCGGCTTTTTGGAGCGGCGAATGGCGGCGAGCACTTGTTTGATTTGTTCCGGGGCGGCGTGGCGGATTTCCGGACGATAACCGGGCAGGTACATCGGCGGATCGAAATCGGGCATTTCGTCCAGCGTCGCGTTTTGCACGTTTTTGGGAACGTCGATCAACACCGGACCGGGGCGGCCGGTTGTGGCGACGTGAAACGCCTCTTTGACGACGCGCGGCAAGTCGGCGATGTCGGTCACCAGATAATGATGTTTGGTGATCGCGCGGCAGACCTCGACGATCGGTGTCTCCTGGAAAGCGTCGGTACCGATCACTGCCGTGGGGACTTGTCCCGTGATGGCGATGACCGGGCAACTGTCCAATTTGGCGTCGGCCAGACCGGTGACGAGATTGGTGGCGCCAGGACCGCTGGTCGCGACGCAGACTCCCACCCGCCCGGTACTGCGGGCATAGCCTTCGGCGGCGAATGATCCCCCTTGTTCGTGCCGGGGCAAGATCGTCCGCAACTGATCGGCCCGCATCGTGAGCGATTGGTGGATTGGCATACTGGCCCCGCCGGGATACGCGAAGACCACCTCCACCCCCTGATGAATCAACGCATCGACGAGAATATCGGCACCATTGACGGGGGCTTGGCGGGTCTGGGGACGTTCTTCTGCGAGGGACACTGGACTTCCTCAACTCAATTGACGAAACGGCTGACAAACTGAACACAAATGGAACACCCGGCACGATCTCCGCATGGGGAGCGGGGATGGGTGTCGTTGGCGGATCTTTCACCCTGGCAAAGTGTGCCGCCGGCAAGACACGGCCGGATATGCCGACAGCGGCACCCGATCCGTGAACGGTGAAAGTACGGCGACGTTGCCCCAACCATCGACAGGGGACATTCTAACCGGTTGCCCCGTCGGTGGCGAGATGCACGGCGGTTTGTTTGGCAGATTCCGGCTAAGAATGCCGTCAATCGCCGCGCCGCCGGCACAGACCGGTCACCGCTTCAAGGGACAGCTGATACGACCAGCGGGTTCGCACAGCCTTGCCTGGCGGCGGATTTCCGCGGAAAATAGTGGAATGCGAAGCCCAAGCGCCTCACGATCCCCACGCGGGGGCCGACAAATCGCCTGCGGCGGGTTGATTGAGGTGGCGGGAGGATGTTCGCACGGGTAGCATGTGATTTGGCGCATCAGGATGTTCGGACCTCCGTCCCGGCATCTCCAGCGGCACCACATCCATAACCGCTGTCTCGGCAAGACGTTACCGGGACAAGTCAGGCGCAGATTCATACCGATCGGCACTGTCAAAGGGCGCCGCGCTTCCGTCTGAGCAATTTCAGCGGATGTTATGTGCGGGAAGGTTTCGGGGAATACACGAATCTATGGCAGTCGTTCCGTCACGGCTTGGTCCGTTCGAGATTAAAAAGCAAATCGGCGCCGGCGGAATGGGCGTGGTGTACAGTGCTATCTACACCAAGAACGGAAAAAAAGTCGCTCTGAAACTGCTTCCCCCCGAACTGAACGAAGACACGCCGCTAGTCAAGCGTTTCGAACGCGAGTTGAAGGTGCTGCAAAAGATGCGGCACAAAAACATCGTGCTCTGTTACGGTGGCGGACGCAAGGGGAAGCAGAAGTTCTACGCGATGGAATACGTCGACGGCGGATCGATGGCCGACCTGATCCGCAAAAAGGGGCGGTTGACCTGGGAAGAGACGATCGATTATTCGCTGCAACTGTGCGCTGCATTGGAGCACGCCCACGACCACGGCGTCGTGCATCGCGATTTGAAGCCGGCAAACCTGTTTCTTTCCAAGAGCGGAACGCTGAAGTTGGGGGACTTCGGACTGGCGCGGACCAACGACGCGACGCAATTGACGGCCGCCGGGAAAACGATGGGGACATTTGCCTACATGGCCCCGGAGCAGATCTGCGGCAAACCGCCCATCTCGCATAAGACCGATTTATATGCGATGGGCTGCGTGATGTTTGAAATGCTAACCGGCAAACCGCCGTTCGTTTCGGACAATCCCGCGACGCTGTTCCACATGCACTTGAGCGAACAGCCGCCTCGGATTCGGGCGGAAAACATGGACTGCCCCATCTGGCTCGAATCCTTGGTCCAGGACTTGTTGGCCAAACCGGTCGACAATCGCCCGCTGGACGCGTTGGCCGTCGCCACGCAATTGGAGATGGTCCGCGAAAAAGTCGCCAAACAGGCCAGCATCCTGGAACAACAGGCGACGGAAAAGGCGACTGTGGCCGGTGGAGATCTCGACACGGCGGTCGTCAAAGACGCTCTGCGAAAGAAAAAGAAGAAACGCAAAAAACGACAAGACGTGCCCATCTATGAACGCATGTGGTTTTTGGTGGGAGCATTAGTGCTGCTGGTCTTATTCACCGGATACGTGTTGTGGCCTGACAGTCCGGAGGAGATGTTCGCCAAGGCCGAGGCGTTGATGAAGACCGGCGACAGTATCAATCAGCGCAAAGCACTCAACGACTACTTGCTCCCCTTGGCGGAGGACTATCCGGACGCCGCGTTTGCCGATCAGGTCCGCGCGTACATCGACGAAGTCGAAATGCGCAAGGCCGAGGAGAGCATACAGACGCGAACTAAGGTCGGTTTGATGGACCCGAAGAGCGAAGCGGAGCGGCTCTACGTGCGGGCGTACGAGTTTGAGCAATTTGGGGATCGCATCACCGCTTTGGAGAAGTACCAAAGCATCGTACGAGTTCTGGACGAGAACGACGCCGAAGCGCGGCCGTTTGTGAATCTCTCGCGGCGGCAGATCGCGAAAATAGAAAGCGGTAACACGGCCGACAATCGCGCCGAGCTTGTCCGCGACGCACTGGACCGGGCGGACAACTATTACCTCAACGGCGATACGCTCAAGGCCAAGGGGGTCTGGAAATCGGTGATCAGCCTGTATCACGACAATCGGGAACTTGCGCCGCTGGTCCAACGGGCGCGGGAACGCCAACAAGAGGTCGAGGGAGGCGGCCCGCCGGGGCCAGGAAGCGAAAAGGAAGTCGAACGTTCTGCTCCGGAGGGCGAATCGGACGCACCCTCTTCGGCCTAGCCGACCGGTCAGCGAGATTCGCCGTCACCCGCTGATCGCCGAACAGATCACCGTACGAGGGAGACTCGATGACGACCGAAGACAAGCCGCCGGCGAAACGGGCGTGGTGGCAATCGCCCTGGCTGTTACCCATCTACATTTATCTCGTGTTGCTTTGTATGTTGGCCGTCTTCCAGAGATCGCTGATCTATTATCCCCGCCGCGTCGACGTAATTTCGCCAATCGACGCGGGCTTACCGGAAACGCACGTCCACGAGGTATCCGTCACGTCCGACGACGGCACGGTGCTGCACGGCTGGTTCTTGCCTGCCGGCGGACGAACGTGCGTCGACGACGCGCAATACGCCGAACACCTCGGCAGCGGGAGGATGGTGGCGGTGATTTTCTGCGGAAACGCCGGGCACCGCGGATATCGCGGCGACGTGATGACGCTGTTTTCATCGCAGGAGGTCGACACGCTGATTTTCGATTACCGCGGGTCCGGCACGAATGACGGGTCGCCGCGTGAATCGGCGATCATTGCCGACTCCCGGGCCATCTGGCGTCACGTCACGCAAGAACAGCAAGTCGCCCCAGAGCGGATGATCATCTTCGGTGAGTCGCTGGGCGGCGGCGTGGCGACGCAATTGGCCGCCTACGCCTGCCGCAACGGTGAAATGCCGAGGGCGCTGGTCCTGCAGGCGACATTTACTTCCCTGGTTGATGCGGCTGGACATCACTATCCCTGGCTGCCGGTCCGCTGGCTGCTGGTGGACCGCTTTGAGTCGGACGCGGTAATCCCGGACGTGAGTTGTCCGCTGTTGCATCTTCACGGAACGAGCGACGAAGTCGTGCCGTTCAGCTTGGGGCAACGACTATTCGACTGCGCGCCCGAGACGTCGCAAGCGGGTCTGGCCAAGGAATTTGTGGAACTCCCGGGAATTGGGCATAACAACATCGATCGCTCGAAAGATTCGAAATATGGCCGGGCCGTGGCCGATTTTTTAAGGCAAATTTCGGGCTGAGCAGCATCTCTCCCCGCAGAAGGGAAGGTAATCGGCGTCTCGCGAAATTTTCTACGGCCGAGAAATCTGAGTTCGTACATGAGCCACACCGACTTGGGGAGCACCGATCGCCGCGCAGCCGCACTGGCGAACTTTGCGGAGCGCCCCGCCTCGCAAAGCTGGGACGCCATCTCCTGTGGCGATGCGCCGCAACTCATTTTTTGGGTGTGGTACAAACCGGCCCATTTGCCGACAGGGCTGGTTGTGCAGTTTCCCCCCGAGACGCTTAAAGGCTATCCGCACCGCGAACAATTGACGATGCGAAGGGTGCTCCGCTGGCTGGATCTGGAGCCGGGCTGCGTTTGGCAGTGGATTCAGAACGGAATACCCTACGACGCACAACAAGGGGCGTCCCCCTATTTGGATCAGCCGTTGGCCGACCCGGCGCCGGGGAGCGATCCCGGCATCGCCATCACGCTGTTCGCCCCCGCATCGCCGGCGGCAACCCCTCCGATGCCTACTGCGCCCCCACCGGCGGATGTCGGTGAAATCTTTGAGAACATCGACTCCGAATGGAAAGCCATCATCAAGTCCGAGCGAGATTTGGGACTCTGCCGCAAGAAGCTTAGCGACATGATCGCTCGGCTCAATACATTGAATCGTGATTTGAACCACGAAGAGCAACTCTTCGCCGATACAGCGGACAAGGCGGCGTGGCAGGATGCTCGCCGCTGGTTGCGGGAAGCGGCGGCCCGCGTGTCGCGCTACCTCAAGGACTGTGACGTGGGGGATGCAACCTCAGCCGTGAAGCGGGAATGGATGCACCACATCTACGAGCAGTACATCACTCCCAAGCAGATGTTTGACGGCATCCAGCACGCGCATCGCGAGTTTGAAGGATATCGCAAACTTGTGCAAACGTTGTTCGTGAATATGAACACGGCCTATGCCAGCGCCGTCACCGATGGAGAACGCCGTGCGCAGCAGATCTTGGCCCGCATCCGCGCGAAGATTCGTCAAACGAAGCGATGAGCCAGCTGGCAAACGGCACTGGCGGACGAGCCGCCAGTGGCACCCATTTTACTACAACTGGTTTTGAAACTGGCTCTCGGCTATTCAGCGAATGCCTCGGCGAGCGGTATCTGCAAGCCGGGCAACAGCGGCGTGGAATACGCTTCGGTGGCGGAAAAAACCCGTTCTGCAAAGTCATCCTTTTGCCACGTTAATTGCAGAGTGGATTGTTTGAAGCGATCGACGATGACGTACTCCCTCACGCCGATGGCGTGATATTCGGCGCGTTTGTCGATGTAGTCCCGCTCCTGGTCGCCGCGATGGGAACTGACGAATTCGAAGATCAAATCCGGCACGCGTCGCGGTACCTCTTCTTCCTGGCGGTCCGGGTGAAAAAGGTACACGCAAATGTCGGGAATGCGGTCTGTTTCCTCGCTGATCGTGACCCAACCTTCGATATCCACATCATGGACGACTTCAGGATTTCGTCCCCAGTAAAAGCCCAATGCTCGACGGAAAGGTCTCGACACATGGCGGTGTTCCCGCCCTGCAGGCGACATCACGACCAGCCTCCCTTTGACGCGTTCGTAACGAAACGGTGGCTTCATCTCGGCTGTGGCGAACTCTTCGGCCGAAATCTTTTCACCCGCATCACGTTCGCTGAATTGTGCAATCGACCGCACCATGACCTGTTTCCCACTTGAATTTCGAAATTCCGCTGCGCGCTCGCTGTCACCCCCCTGCCTTCTATTATCCGCGCAATTCACTCCTCCTTCAATGCCGCTTCCAGTACCTCCAACGGGGCCGGCTGGCCGGAGATCGCGGTGAATTGCGATGCCAGTTGTTCGACGCCGATTTTGACCGGTTCGACGATCCGGCAATACCGTGACCGCGCTTCTTTGATAAACGGTGTATCTTCGGGCACGCCGTCGAGATCCATCACGGACATCGTATCGCGCAAGAAACTGGCGGGCAGTTTTGTTTTTCGGTCTTTTTCAAAGCTACACTCGGCGGAAATGATCACGTCGCACAGCGTGGTGAATAGATTCGCGGCGGGGATGTGCCGTATATCGAATAACTGCGACAACAACTGTGCCCGCTTGTCGTCGCCGGCGGTGATGCTAATGATGGTGTCCCGGCGTTTGCTGGCATAAATGGCGGCACGGGCCGTCGAATTGGCGCCGATCACGAGCACGTTGCGGCGATCGAGCGGCTTTTGGTCGCCGCGGGGCTGGCCGAGCGCGGCTTCCAGTGCCTTAAGCGCCGACCGCCAGAGTGTGCTGTAAGCGGTCCAGCCTTGCTCCGATTTGAGCAGCATATCGGCTTGCTGCGCGATCTCGGCCGATTTTTCAAAATGATCGGCGATGCGGAGCATGCTCTCGCGGTGCTTGGGATCGAGCAACACCGCTTTGATATGCAGCTTCTCCAGCATCTGGACCAGACGTTCGACAAGTTGCGTCTCCACGGGCAGGCAGCGGATGTTGAGATGCGTGTGGGCAAAGGCCGCGTTGAGGGCTCGCACTGTTTTGATTTGCGGCGTCTCGTGCCCCATCACGGCCACGAGGTGCGTCTGCGGCGTAATATCCCGCCAGCGGTACGTCGCCTCCAGGTCGCGGACACTGACCTGTCCGTCTTGAACCTCCATACCCCGCTCGAGTGCGGCATAGATGAACGGCGACCCCAGCTTGCAGCTTGTCAGCGAAAGCGTCAGTCCGGCGCTGCCCGTACCGCTGACGATGACCGGCACCTTGCCCTTGAAGTTGAGCGCCATCAGCAGCGGCCAGGCCGCCTCCAACGTCGGAGTGGGGGCGGTGAATTTGACCATATCGGCGTCCGCGTCGCAGGCCCGCTGATAGATCGCTTTCAAATCAGGCAGCGGCCCTTGAGTGACCGTCAGGCTGACGATCCGCATGGCCGGTCCGTAGCGGGGAATCTTGCCGGCGATATCGACGTCGAGATCGACAAATTCCGGTTCATCGGCGATGGCCTGTCGCAAAATAGTGACCCGTTCGTGTTCATCGCGATTCCAAGACCCGCCTTCTTCCGGGCGGCGGCAGGAGATGATCACCGGTTTGCGACGACCTTCGATCAGCTTCGCCACGTTGGGGGTTTTGTGCAGGCGGTCCAGACGGATTTCGACGACGTCGCATTGAGGCTCGGCATTGTACAAGTCGGCTCGGGCCAACGTGTGCGATTCCGGCGCAATGGGGATACACATCATGATTCGTACTCTGGATGATAAGGCACTATTCACTCGCGGAGCGCGCAGCTGTTCCCGAC
>CALFYU010000393.1 GCA_937952455.1 uncultured Planctomycetaceae bacterium | reverse complement strand
GTGCGCGATCCACACCAATCCGGCGACCGAACTGAGCAGGCACATCGGCACGACCGTCCGCAGATAACGGTCGACCTTCAGCGCCTTCAATCCCGCCGGATGGGGATACTGCAGATATTGAATCACCCACAACCGACCTCGTTCGTCAAACGTCATCGACACCGGCTGCCGGATGTCCGGTTCGGAGGCGAACAACTTGACCGAAAACCCGTCGGCGACCGTCATCCGCCTGACCGCTTCTTCAGGCGAAAAGCCTTGTGCAAACAGGGCCACGGAAACGCAAGGGACGAGCAAAATAGAAACGAGGGCGCGCAACAAAATCTTCATAAATCTCGCTCGGAACCTGGGAACATAAACAATCACTGATCCATTTATTCTCGTTCCCGGCCGAACGATTTGCAACCACGCCCCCGCTCTCTCAGCCGTCGGTTCCGCCGGAGGATTTGCGCGATTCCCCCACCCGTGCGCTATCAGCATCCGCCCCCCGGGGCGGCCGGGGCCCGGGGTATTGATAATACGTGCACGCAATCCGACCGTTATACAACTTGCGCCGCCGCCCCGCTTTCTTCCCGTAAATCTCCTCAAAACGCGGATGCGACGTGAGCAGATAGATCGACCACGTTTCCAACGGAGCGAACACGGTCGCCATCTCGCGATACAGCGCTTCGGCCTCCTCCTGCTCTCCCATCCGCTCGCCGTAGGGCGGATTAGCGATCAAACAGCCATACTTCCGCGGGCTGGTGAATTCCGCCAACGGCCTCTCTTGGAAATGGATGTCCTGTTCCACGCCGACCTGCCGCGCATGATAGCGAGCCTGGCTAAGCGCCTCTTTGTCGACATCGTTGCCGATGATCTGTAACGTCAACTTACGGCGAGCCAAGTCATTTGCCTCCTCCCGCGCCTGCTTCCACAACGTCTCCCCAATGATGGGCCAACGCTCGGCGGCAAACGTGCGCAACAGTCCGGGCGCGATATTCTTGCCGATCAGGGCCGCTTCAATGGGAATCGTGCCCGTGCCGCAAACCGGATCGAGCAAATGCCGGTCGGCGTTCCAATAACTCAATTGCACCAGCGCCGCTGCCAATGTCTCGCGGAGCGGCGCGCGGCCGGTCAGCTTGCGATATCCCCGTTTGTGCAGGCCGGCACCGGACGTATCGATGGCCAGCGTGCCCCGGGCGCGCAACAGCGAGAGCTCCACGGCGAAGTCCGGGCCGGTCTCCTCAAACCACTGGTCGCCGTGCGTCAGCTTCAGTTTTTCCACGCTCGCCTTTTTGACCAGTCGTTGGCAATCGGGCACGCTGTGCAGCGCGGATTTGACCGATTTCCCCCGCACCGGAAACGCCCCGTCGGCCGGGATCCAATCGGCCCAGGGCAATTCCTTCGTCCGGTCGAACAATTCGCCGAAGTCCTGGGCGGGAAACTCGGCCATCTTGACCAGCACGCGGTCGGCACTCCGCAGCCAAAGGTTGCACCGGCAGATAGCGGCCGCATCGCCGGTGAAACTGATGCGGCCGTCCTCGACCGTCTGCTCGGTATAGCCAAGCGCCTTCAATTCGCGCGACACCACCGCCTCCAACCCGAAGGCGGCCGTCGCAATCATTTCAATGGCCTGCGTCATCAGCACCGCTCACTACTGTTTAGTCGATCGAAAAACGTCATCAATTGGTATGGGGTGGCCCAGCCAGAATTGGCTGGTTCGCGCAGCGACAAGAAGCAGGCGCCATGTGCGCCCGGGTGAATGTGGACGAGTATATCGAGTATTTGTGTGCCTGACGGCACGAAACCACTAGGCGGTCGGGCCACTCCGGGAAAGGAGGCTTTTTATTTGGACACCTCACGTTAGACGAAACACTGCGACGTTATTCACCGTAGCCGCTTGTCTCGGACGTGCCGGTTTCCCTATGATTCTTGAACAGCTTTCTACTTTAGCTTCCTGAGAGGAAAACTGCGAAGATGCCCAAACGAGTTCTCGACGTCGGCCAATGCGTCCCCGATCACGCCGCCATTCGCCGCCTGGTCGAAGGCAATTTCGACGCCCAAGTCGTCCAAGTGCATAGCCCTGGCGAGACGCTGGAACAACTCCGAACCGGGCAATTCGACTTGGTGCTGATCAACCGCAAATTGGACCGCGACTATAGCGACGGCATCGACATCCTCAAAGCCATCAAGGCCAACGCCGAGATCGCCCACGTGCCGGTGATGCTGATCACCAACTACCCCGACCACCAAGAACTGGCCCAAGCCGCCGGCGGAGAACCCGGTTTCGGCAAAGACGCCCTTGGCTCGCCGTTGGTCCGCGAAATGCTGGCCAAATACTTGGGGTGAGCGGACGTCTCATGCGTGCACCACGCTCACTCTCGCCGCAACGAGCTCACGTGCCCGGCGGAGGTTTGGAAGAACTTGCGGCGGCGCTGTTCCACCTCCGGCGTCTGGTTTCGCGACTCCTCCAAATCCCGCAGGTTGGCGGCGCAATAGCGGCAGCCGATGGTTTGCAGGTGAAATTCGACGTACGCCCGTTCGGCCTGGTCCAAGGCGTCCAGCAGGTAGCTGCCTAGTTCCCGTCGGGAGGGACAACTCAGGCGGTGCCGCCGCCAAATGTCACCGACGGAGTGAAATCCGTCGTCGCGGCGACGTAATAATACGGCGGCCCGGCGGCGCAGTGTCTCCGACCCTCGCAGCGCCGACTCGACGACCGACATGCGGTCGGCAGGGAGGGATTCCTCGAGGTAGCCCAAAATGTCTTCGTCTGCCAAGTCGCTGGTGGGCATGAATTTAGGTGATCCTATTTTGGACGATACTTGAGAGATGCCGCTCCGCGACCAGTTCAGGATAATCGCTCATCGGCGTGCTTGCCAGTGCGCAACGGCGCGGTTAGGATATGAGGCCGTCCGGCGGGCGTCGCGGGGGCATTTTGACATAAAATGCTTGGGGCTGCGTTGCTGCCGATCTGTGTTGACGCGCGCTGACTCGGGCCAGCAGCGGCCACCTGCCGCCCCCTGTTTCACCGTGTCGGAAAATGCGCAACTTGCTACGAAATCTCAGTTTTGAGGAACAGAGTGTGTCTGCAGAACAAAAAAGTTTGTCAATCGATGAGTTGAAGGACAAAGGACGCTCGATCCGGG
>CALFYU010000392.1 GCA_937952455.1 uncultured Planctomycetaceae bacterium | reverse complement strand
GGTTGGGGGGAGGCACGGGGACCGTGGCTCCCGGCTAATTCGGCGGCGCATCGCCCGCTCTCGTCCAAGTTAACATTACGACGATTTGAATGCCAATCATAATGATTTCTGGTGGAAAACCGGCGGGGGACATCGCCTTCGGAAGGGGGGAATTGCGTCGATTTCGGCGTGGGTGACGGGGTGGGTGCGAGCGGGGCAATTGTGGCGGAACCACTGGCCACCGTTAGACTTGTTGCGGTCGCTACCACCGGTTTGTGCTTGACACTCAGACGGTCGGATTTAGAATCGATATTTAGGTGTCATCCGGATCGCAACCGAGAAGATGGTAGAGGGGATTGCATGATCCGCTCCGGTTTCTCAATTCTTGCCCAAAAACCGTCGAATTTCTCGGTCAAAAATACGTAGGTATTGGGGAGGGAGGCGATTTTGGCGTCGAATCATACGACGTCAAAAACTGGGCGGCGGGGTGACTGGCACCATACACACAACCGGTAGTTTCGTCGCTTTCGGCACACCTGCTGCCGGCGTCGACCGGTTGATGAATATCTGTAAACCGGTGGGATGGCGGGAATTAGACTTTGACCGCGGACCTATCGGCCGTGTACATTGGACGTACACGACTTCTTGCGCATGGCGGCAGCGCAACGACTCAACACCACCACTTCAAGCGATGGGACTTCAAACGTGGCGGCGCACCGGGCGGCCCGTTGTCCGTTCGCATCAAACAAACGCGTAACCGGGTTTTGCAATTCGTTACAGCAGATTTCAGGGTGACACAATATGGCTTCGTCCAAAAACACCGGGCTGACACTGACGTTGGTTTTTTTCGTGATCACGACGCTGATCAGTAGCGTGTGGGCGATCATGATGACCCAAGAGAATCAGGATCGCCTGGCGACGCAGGAACAAGACAAACAAAAGGCGCTGGACGCCGACAATCTGGCGAAAAAGACGCTGGTGGAACTCGACACGCTCAAGAAGCTTTTAGGGCATGATCATCCCGAAGTGGGCGATCCCAACGAAGAGTTGAACGAAGAGACCGTCGTCGGCGCCGTGCTGAGTGATTTGAAGAAATATGGCGGCGAGCATCAGGAAAAGAATGTACTGACGACGCTGCAGAATCTGCACACGGCATTGACCGAGGCGAATCAGCAATTGGCCCAAAAGCAGCAAATGTACGACGAATTGCAGGCGCGGTACGCCGCCTTGGACCAAACGGAGAAAGACCTACGCGCCGAAGTGGACGCCCGCGCGACAGATGCCGAAAAGACTCTCGCCGATGCCACGGCCACGCATCAGGGGAATCTGGCGAAGAAGGACGATATGATTCGCCAAAAACAGGAAGAGGTCAACACGGCGGTCGGAAAAGCGGAAGAGGCGGAGCAGAAATTGGCCCAAGTCACGACCGACTTGAACGAGCGGATTGCCAAACAGCACGACTTGAATCTGCACTTGAGCGAAGAGTTGCTGGATATCAAAAAGGTCGACTTCGAGCGTGAGGACGGCATGATCGTGTCGACCAGTCGCGACAAGAAGATGGTGTGGATCAACTTGGGAAGTACCGATCGGCTACCGAAGCGGATGACATTCAGCGTCTACAAGAAGGATCACGCGGGGATCGCCCGCACCGGCGCGGATATCAAAGGGGCGATTGAGATCACCAAGATTCTCGGGCCGCACATGGCTGAGGCCCGCGTGGTGGAGAGCGATTTCCGGTTGCCGATCACCGACGGCGACCCGATTTATACGCCGCTGTGGAGTCCGGGACGCACGGAAAAGATGGCGATCGTCGGGTTTGTGGACCTTGACGGTGACGGGCGTTCGGACCGCGAAAAGCTGCGGCAGATCATCGCGTCGGCCGGTGCTTCGGTCGTGACCGAGATTCTGGATGACGGGACGACCATTCCCGAGAATGCCGATTTCACGGAGTTAATCTCAACCGACGTCAAGTTCGTGATTCTGGGAGACATGCCCGATCCGGCCGATTCCAGCATTCCCGAAGAGAAGGACCAGATTCAGGAAGTGCTGAAGAAATTCAATTCGATGCGCGAAGCCGCATTGGATAACGGTGTGCGTTTGGTGTCGCTGGCGGACTTCTTGAGCTTCGTGGGCTTCAAACCGGAACGGCGTTTGTATCGTCCGGGGGACGACCGGCAATATACGTTGCGGAATGGTTCGCGGAGCGCGGCCGTCGACGAAACGATCATCCGTCTGGGTGACGGCAGTTCCGGGCAAACGGCCGGAAAGTATTCGCGGCACCCGCTGCTGAAAGCGCGGACCTCCACGGATCAAACATCCAAACGGTACACAACGGGCGAGAGTGACAAATAGCAGCCCGGCGGACGGCAGAGCAAGATTTGGAAGATCACCAAACAGGGCGAACCATCGGATATCGGTTCGCCCTGTTTTTTTGTGCGGCCGGCCTCCGCCGAGGTCTTATTGAGCGGCTGCGGCGGTTCGACTAAGATGTCGCCCGCTGACAAAAACGCATTCAGATGCCGGCGGTTCGTTTCGCATGACAAAAGTTCTGATCACCGGATCGGCGGGATTCATCGGCTACCATACCGCGCGGCGGTTGTTGGCGGATGGATTCAACGTGGCCGGGATCGATTCGCTGAACGACTATTACGATCCGGGACTGAAAGCGGCGCGGCACGCTGACATTGCGGCGGAGTTTCCGGAATTTGAGGCCTACGAATTCGACCTGTGCGACTCGGCGCGGCTCGCCGATGTCTTTGACCAATTCCGGCCGGAGTTGGTCTGCCATCTGGCGGCGCAGCCGGGCATCCGTTATTCGTTCGAGCACCCGCTCATTTACGGGGAGCGGAACCTGACTGCGTTTTTAAATATTTTGGAGCTGGCCAAGAAACGGGGTGTGCAGCGGTTCGTGTACGCCTCCAGTTCCAGCGTCTACGGCGGAAATGAGAAGCTGCCCTACTCCGAGGCGGACCGGGTGGACCGGCCGATCAGCCTGTATGCGGCCACGAAACGGTCGAATGAGCTGTTGGCCGGCACGTACGCCCGCGCCTTTGATTTGCCCACCGTGGGACTGCGGCTGTTCACCGTCTACGGCCCGTGGGGTCGGCCCGATATGGCGGCCTGGAAATTCACCGAAGCGATCCTGGCCGGCCGGCCGATCAGCGTCTTTAACAACGGCGAGATGTATCGCGACTTCACCTACGTGGACGACATCGTCGACGGCATCGCAGCGGCGCTGCAGGCACCCGGTTTAGCCGGGGATGAGATCATCAACCTGGGGAATCACCGCACCGAATCGGTGTTGGAATTGATCACCCAAATCGAACGGGCGACCGGGAAAGAGGCGGTCAAACAATTCGAGCCGCTGCAGCCGGGCGATGCGCTGCGGACGTTTGCCGATATCGACAAGGCCCGCCGCTTGTTGGGATTTGCGCCGCGGACTACGATTGCCGAGGGTATTCCGCGGTTCGTGCAGTGGTACCGGCAATGGAAGGGCCATTGAGCTGATGCGGAGCGCCGCGCAGCGTCCGGCAGAACTGGGAACGGGAAACGAGAAACATTATGACGACGACATTGGTGACCGGCGGAGCCGGTTTTTTGGGCAGCCATCTGTGCGACCGACTCA
>CALFYU010000391.1 GCA_937952455.1 uncultured Planctomycetaceae bacterium | reverse complement strand
TGGGCCGCCCGCTGTCGGCGTGCAGCAAGTATTCTTCGGCCGTGATGAGCGTGCTCGTCGACATGATGATCTTTGCTCCCGGTGCAACTGTGGAGCGATGCTTGAGTGTTAATCCACGTACAGGAATCGGTTCGTACTGAACAGGGCCTGGCAAAACACCGCCAACGCCCGGTCTTGCGGAGACGTCTTGTCGTCTTTGATCGGGTGCGTCTGAAAGTGTTCGGTTTCGGCCTGCAGGAAGTCAACCGCCGATTGTTGCTCGGCAGCTGTCGGTTCAACGCCAAATGCAAGCGTCCATGCCGTTGCCACCTGCGTTCGCGGTTCCGCACCGGCCGCAGCTTTGACCCGCTGGGCAAAATGCCCGGCCAGCGAAATCGTGAAGTCACTGTTCATCAGCATCAGTGCCTGCGGAGCGACCGTGGATGCGGAACGCGCTTCGCAATTCGGTTCCATCAGCGGCGCATCGAAGGCGTCCAGCACAGCCAACGGCTGGCTGCGTCGGACTTGAACATACACGCTGCGGCGAAACTCCTCCCCCTTCAGATCGACCTCTTTACCCGTGGGGCGACCAGCGCTGTCGGTGGTGTCGACGCCCACAACGACCTGTCCCACCTCGTCCTCGCGGACCGGCACGGGCGGGCCGAATTGTTTGTCATTCAATTTCCCGCTCACCGCCAACATCGAGTCCCGCAGGACTTCGGCTTCCAAACGGCGGATCGACATTCGCCCATAGAGCTGGTTATCGGGATCGACGGCGTCCAATTCGCTGCGTCGCTGCGATGATTGACGATAGGCCGTGGACAACATGAGCATTTTATGCATCCGTTTCACGGTCCAGCCGCCGCGCATGAAATCGCTGGCCAGCCAGTCCAGCAAGTCGGGATGTGTGGGCCGGTCGCCTAGCACGCCGAAGTCACCGAGACTCCCCACGATGCCGCGGCCGAAATGGTGCGCCCAGATTCGATTGACCAACACCCGGGCGGTCAACGGGTGATTGCCGTCGGTAAGTTGCCGCGCAAACGCCAAACGTCGTCCGCTCGTCGGCAGCGATGGATCGTTGACCGGAATTTTTGTTGGGGACATCCAACTGATCACGGTCAAACCCGCCGGCGCGAGCACTTGTTTCGGTTGGGCAAACTCACCCCGAAAGAACAGATGCGTAGCCGGCACTTGGCCCGGACGTTCGGCAAGGACACGCACGAACTCTTCCTTGGGCTTCGTCGCACGAATCTTCGCCGCCTCTTCGGACATCTTCTTCAATTCATCCGCCGCTTTTCTGTCATAGAGATACAACGAGCCGGCTGAAACGTTGACGCTGGGATAGGCTTCGAGCAACTTCTTTTGCTCGTCTGAGCGTTTATCAGCGGGAGTTTCCCGGGCAGCGCGGACCGTCTCACGGATGTTGTCGGGCAACTCGGCCAGTTCTTTCTCCAGCGTCGCCTGGATGAACACTTCCTGTTTCTTGTTGCGTTCGACGTCGATCTTCTTGGCATCGGCTTCGATTTTGGCCGCTTTCTTGCGGTCGTCGTCTGTATAGAGACTGAGAAGTCGTCCCCGCGGGGAGCGCCAGTTTTTCCAATCATAGGCCGGTTCGAAAATCGACCGCATGCGATAATAGTCGGTCTGCGGAATCGGATCGTAGCGATGGTCGTGACACTCCGCACAGCCGACCGACAACCCCATTAGCGACGTAGAGACGATCTTGATCGTGTCGGCGATCACCCGATTGCGGGCCACTGACTGATCAACGCCAGCTGAACCGGTCCCGTCAGGAGCCATTCGCAGAAAACCGGTGGCGGTCAAGGTTTCAATCTGTTCCGGCGAGAGATTGGTATGCGGCAGCGGAACCAACTCGTCGCCGGCAATTTGTTCGACAATAAACCGGTCAAAGGGCATGTCGGTATTGAAGGCGCGGATTACGTAGTCGCGGTATTTATAGGCGTATTCACGAACCTGATCCTCTTCGGCGAACCCCTCGGAGTCGGCATAGCCGGCCACGTCGAGCCAATGCCGGCCCCAGCGTTCGCCGTATTGCGGCGAGGCCAATAACTGGTCGACGACCTTTTCGTACGCGGCGGGTGAATCGTCGTCGACAAAAGCTTGCACCTGCTCGGCCGTGGGCGGCAAGCCGATCAGGTCGAAATATGCGCGGCGAATCAGCGTCACCTTATCGGCGGCCGGACCGAACGTGAGGCCTTCCGCTTCCAACCGCCGCAGCAAAAAGGCATCGATCGGCGTTCGCACAGATTCGCTCCGATGAACGCTGGGAACCTGCGGATCGCGAATCGGTTGAAACGCCCAAAAGTTACGTTCTTCGTCGGTAATCAGAGCAGCCGGGTCGAGCGTCTCCGGCTCTGGGCGGGCGGTCTTGGCGCCGGCCGAAATCCAGCGGCGAATGAGGTCGACCTCGTGCTCGGACAACTTCGTATCGCCCGGCGGCATTTCCCCTTCGGCGACCCTTAGTACGAGCAGACTGTCGTCGACGTCGCCCGGTGAAATCGCCGGGCCGCTATCGCCACCGGAGACCATTAGCCGACGCAGTCGGAGGGCTAGCCCCCCTTCTCTCTCGCCCGACTCGCCGTGACACATGAAGCAATGCGTCTTAAGGATCGGCCGGATGTCTCTTTCATAGAAGGGCGCTTCTTCCGCGGCGGCATATGGCAACCCAAATCCTAGAATGGTGAGGCAAATGACCGGAAGACTTCGAGTCATGGCTTGCTCTTACGGGTCTGGTAGTGGTGGGAGGAGTATGGCGGGCGACGCATCAGTGAACGTTTATTTTCGCTCACTCAGCCAAATGTCGCAAGGGGGAACAGGATTTGTCGCTGGAGTTTGCGGTGTTCATCATGGTTTTGGACAATCGATGTTTTAGGACGGAGAGTCGATACGGCTGATGGATGGGGTTTTGGAATATGAACATCGATTTGGGGGTGAGGACGACGTTGTGAGCATGCCACGGTGGGTGCACAAAGAATTAAGGCGGCCCCACCGGTTAGATCCGGAGGGGCCGCCCGTTAGAACAGGTCTTCAAGACTTACTGCGGACGTCCTTCGACTAGCGAATCAGACCGAACAAGTTGCCCAAACCGCGACGTTGCGATTTTTGCGATTGTTCCGTACGAATCCGCGAGGGGAAGTACGCTTCCGGTTCGGCCGGAGGAGCCGGAGCCGGAGCCGTTTCGTCGCCGCCTTCGGCGGGAGCCGGGGCGGGAGCAGCACCAGCGGGGCCACAGCCGGCCGGGGCGCAGGTGTTGCAGCAGGTTTCGCAGCAGCTGCCGCAGCAGTTGCAGCAATCGTCAACTTCGTAACCGCATTCTTCCAAGGCCTTCTCCGCAGCGCGGCGAACACCCTTGTCGCAGTCGGCCAACGCACAGGCGAGGGCACAGACGACGTTTTTGCAGCAGCAGCAGGGGAACTTCTTGACTTGATGGCGGATGCCGTCGGCGGCCGCTTTCCGGACGCGTTCGTCGCAGTCATTCAGGCCGACGACCAACGCACACATGATTTCCGGGTTGCAGACGCACTTGAACTTCTTAAGCTTCTTGATCGCTTTCGCACGATCTTTGGCATAACATTCCGTCTGCGACTTGTAGATGTAGTGCGCGATTTCGCACGGATCGTCGTCGCAGCAGATTTGCTCGCAATCGCAGCATCCACCGCATCCGCAGCTGTTGTCACAGCAGGCAGTCGGAGCACAGCAGCTGTTGCAAGCCGGGGCACAGCAAGCGTTGCCAGCGGGGGCACAGCAAGCATCGCCGGCCGGAGCACAGCAAGCGTTGTCGCAGCACGGATCGCACAGTTGCTCACAGCACTTGCACGGATTCCAGCACGGCTTGGGGCAGCACTTGGGAACGCAAACGGTGCGCGGTTGGCAGCACGGAGCCGGAGCACAGCAGGACGCGGGACCACAGCAGTCGTTCGCGGCCGGCGCACAGCAGGTGGGAGCCGGGGCGCAGCAATCTGCGGCCGGAGCACAGCATGCCTTGGGGGCACAGCAAGCGTCTGCAGCCGGAGCGCAGCATGCCTGCGGGGCACAGCACGCCTTCGGCGCACAGCAATCCGTAGGAGCACACGTGTCGCAGCAACACGGTTTGCAGCAAGAACGTTGATAGTTATAGACTTTGTGGCAAGTCGGACGACAGATGACCGGCTTACAGCAGATGCGCGGACAGGCCAACGCACAATCACAGCTTTTCGCGGCGCCGCAACAATCGCTGCTGTGGTGGTGTCCGTCGAACAAACCGGCCGAAGCCGAGTTCGCCAAACCCATCAAGGCAACCATCGCGGTGCATACCTTAATCCATTTCATGGAACAACATCTCCTTCCCTTGGGATTGAAGTTCTTTGTCACTCGTGTGGGGATTGCGCCGTCCAGAGTTTCATGTCAGCGACGGATTTCCGGGTGGTCGTTTGGAATTCCGCCGCCTGCGACGCGCGTCGCACTCTTGTGGCTGATTTAAATCGCAATCTCGCACTGAGTGACTGCAAGTCGCACTCGGTTTTCTCAGGTGAGATTTGTGACTTCCCCGGCCGGTGTTGGGCGACTCAGGTGATCTGGTGCAACACCCGGCCATTGTCGTGCACGCCCAAACCGATTGGCCGTCACAACAGGACTGGTCCAAAATATCGGCCCACCGTTCACACGCCCTTGAGATTATCGAAGTCATAAACTGGCAAAAACTTAGGGCGAATTCACGAGCGAGTTTCGCAAACATGCCGCTTAGTCAAACTGCATCCGACTTTGCGGGCAGGCGTTTCAATACAATGCCTACATCTTGCCGAATTTGTGTCTGTCAGGCGAAATGGGTAAGCCGCAAGCGACTTGTTTCGCTGTACCAGTTCTGACTTGTAGACGCGAGTTGCGGCGCATTCTGGACGTCCCCGGTCACCGAAAATGCCGGTTTGGAGAGTGACGCGGTTTACCCCACTACGACGGCGGATTACCATAGCCGGGAGTCAACGCCCGGCTGTCTGCTCGCCAGATCTGCCACAACGAAACACTTGTGCGCCCCCGCACAGGGTTTTTCCTCGAACACGACCAACCAGGAGCCTCCTACCGTGAAACAACTCTTATTGACGGCCGTGTTGGCCTTATTGCCCGCTGGCATGCTAGCGGCCGACGATACGGTGAAACTGCACAAAACGTCGGACACCGTGGAGGTCACGATCGGCGGGGCTCCGTTTACCGTCTATCACTTCAGCCATGATCTGCCGAAACCATTTTTCTCGCCCATCCAAGCCGCCGACGGCGCGGTGATTACACGGGGGCTGAAGGATCCCGAAGACCATCCGCACCACAAAGGGGTCTGGGTCTCGATTGATGAAGTCAACGGGCTGAAACACTGGGCCGAGCGAGCCAAGATCCAGAACGACGCGGTGAATATCTTCACCGCCGAGGGATCGCCGGCCGTGATGGAAGTCGTCAACCACTGGTTGGACACCGAGGGCCAACCGGTGTTGGAAGAGAAAACGACAATTTCGATCTTTCCCAACCGGCTAATGGCCTACGACATCAACTTCACCGCCCTGTCGGAGAACGTGACGTTTGAGGACACCAAAGAGGGACTCTTTGGCATTCGTCTGGCGAATTCGATTCGCGAACGTGAAGGGGGACACGTGCAAAACGCCGCCGGCCAGGAAGGGAGCGGCGAGTGTTGGGGAAAGGTTTCCGATTGGGTCGACTATTACGGCCCGGTCGACGGCAAGACGTACGGCGCCGCCATCTTCGACCATCCGCTGAACTTCCGCCGCTCACGATATCACGTGCGCAACTACGGCCTGTTCTCGATCAGCCCCTTCGGGCCGAAGGCCTACACTAACGGTAAGCGGCCGGCCGACCCGGTCACGGTCCTCAAGGGCAAGTCTCTGCGGCTGCGCTACGGTCTGTACATACACCCCGGCACGACGGAAGAAGCCCACGTCGGAGAGGTCTACCGCGAATATCTCAAAGAACCCGGCGATTCGTAACGAGTCACTATAAAAGGGGGGTACCAGTG
>CALFYU010000390.1 GCA_937952455.1 uncultured Planctomycetaceae bacterium | reverse complement strand
GCAACCGGGCGAAGTCGCGGCCCAGCAACCGGCGCGCGAACCTGAATCTCGTAGCAGCCAATTCCAGCAACGCCGGCCGCGGCGGACTGCCGCAGGATCACGCCGACGTCTATCACAAGGCCGTGAGCCTGATGACCACGCAGCAATTGGCCGCCTTCAGAGTCAATGACGAACCGGAACCAATCCGCCAGGCGTACGGCAACGACGGCTTCGGCCGCGGCTGTCTGCTGGCCCGACGGCTCGTCGAATCGGGAGTGCCGTTTGTCGAAGTCAATTCCGGCGGCTGGGACTTGCACATGGGCGTCTTTGACGCGTTGCGTGACCAACGCCTGCCGTCGCTCGACCAGGGCCTGTCGGCACTGACCGCCGACCTCGCTCAGCGCGGTCTGTTGGAGCACACGGTCATCGTCTGCATGGGCGAATTCGGCCGCACCCCGCGGATCAATCAAAACGTGGGCCGCGACCACTGGGCGGCCAGTTGGTCGGCCGTCATCGGCGGCGGCGGACTCGTCGGCGGCACCACCGTCGGTGCGACGGACAAGGACGGCATCGCCATCGAAGGCAAGAGCTACCTCCCCGGCGACCTGTGGGCCACCGTCGCTAAGGCCCTCGGCATCCCGCTGGATACGGTCTATACGACCAAGCGCAAACGCCCCATGAAAATCGCCAATGGGGGCACTCCTATCGCGGAACTAATTGGGTAACCAATGTCGGGGGCGTCGCGATGCACCTTGCGGCGTCACCGAACCACATGCGTGCTCGATTGTTAAAGTCCGAGAATCTCACCGCGGAGGACGCGGAGAATCTGTGGCGGTTTTTGGCGTCTCTCCGTGGTAGATAAGTTCCCCCGTCGAGCGCGACACCATGAAACAATTTTGGTTCGCAACTTCCGGGGAGTAACAATGCGTGATTCCGTTGCGGACTATGATGAGCATGGCGATGACTACCGTTTTCACCGCCAGACGGATCCGGAGATTATGGCGTACATCGAAACGGAACTCGGGGACGCGCAGACCGTGTTGAACGTTGGTGCTGGCACGGGCTCGTATGAACCAACTGATCGTTATGTGATATCCATCGAACCGTCCGCAACGATGAGACGGCAACGGCCGGGATACCTTTGTCCTGCGATGATCGGTACGGCAGCATCGATCCCGTTCGACGATGGCGCATTTCATGCCGCAACCGCAATTCTCACGATTCACCACTGGCCCAATCTGGATCAGTGTCTTCGCGAAGTACGACGCGTAACGGCTGGACCGTTGATCATAATGACTTTTGATCCTTTCGCCGACACCGAGTTTTGGCTAAGGGATTATCTGCCTGAAATGACGGCCGTTGAGAGGGCACGATATCCCAGTTTAGATGTTGTACGCGAGTCAGTCGGCGGTAATTGCAAAACAATTGCTATTCCTGTGCCCCTGAATTGTCCGGACAAGTTTCAAGTGGCACTTTATGGACGGCCTGAGGAGTTCCTTAACAACGAAGTGCGAAAATCCCAGTCGGCGTGGACGTTTCTTCCTGACGGTTGTGAGCATCGTTTTGTGAGCGAATTAAGTCGTGACATTGAGTCGGGATTATGGGATCAAAAGTACGGACGCTTCCGCACTCAACCTAACATAAATTGCCAATTGCGACTCGTCGTTTCGAGCCCCCATCGTGCATGAATGCGACCGTTGTCAAAATTTTCATCAACGCCCAGAGCCGCCATGCCGTTCGCCGTTGACATCCAGCAAATCGCCCCCGTGATTCCGGTGGCCAACGTCAAGGATGCCATCGACTGGTATCAGCGAGCGCTTGGATTTCAAAGCGGCTACATCAACCGTGACGATTCCGACGCGTCCGGTGATTCGTGGAACTACGCGCTGCTTGAAAACAATGCGGTGCAGTTGCACTTGTCCAAAATCGATGCCGGCGACGCGACGCTCTCGTCCCCGGGCAACTGCTACCTGTTTGTGAAAGACATTCGCGGACTTCACAAACACCTGACTGAAATGCAGGCGGGTGTCGGCCCGCTGCAGGCCATGCCGTGGGGACAACTGGAGTGCTGGCTACATGACCCCGACGGCAATCGGCTGGTGTTAAGTGCCAATGAAGAGTGATTTTGCCCGCAAGTTCCTTCGCGTCCTCCGCGGTCATTCCATCCGCCCCGCTGCGATTTGACAAACCGCCGGTGAGTCTCCACACTCTATTGCTGAATCGCCATCTTGGCAAAATCAGCAAACTGCTTTTCCGTGGAGAGATTCTCGACATGCGCGCTTATTTTTTGCTTCCGCTCGTCGCGTCCGCCGTCCTCGCGTGTGACGCCGCCGCCAACGCCGCTGAGAATGCGAAACCGAACGTCCTGTTTCTCATCTGCGACGACCTGAATTGCGACTTGGGTTCCTACGGGCATCCGCTCGTGAAGTCGCCCAATATTGACCGTTTAGCGAAGCGGGGTGTGCGGTTCACGCATGCCTATTGCCAATATCCGCTGTGCGGGCCGAGCCGGGCATCGTTCATGACCGGGCTGTACCCCGACCAGACGTTGATTCACAACAACAGCATCTACGTTCGCGAATGCGTGCCGAACGTCAAGACGCTGTCGCAGATGTTTCGCAACGAAGGGCATTTTGCCACCCGCATCGGCAAGATCTATCACTACGGCGTCCCCCGGCATATCGGAACCGCTGGACACGATGATCCGTATTCCTGGGACTACACCATCAACCCTCGCGGCCGCGATAAGGACGAGGAAGACCGGATCTTCAGTCTCATTCCCGGCCAATTCGGCGGCACCTTGAGTTGGCTGGCCGCCGAGGGGACCGACGCCGAGCAGACCGACGGCATCGCCGCCGCCAACGCGGCGGAGCAACTTAAGTCTTACGCGGCCAAGAAACAACAATTCTATTTGGCCGTCGGACTGTATCGGCCCCACACGCCATATGTCGCGCCCAAGAAATACTTCGAGATGTATCCGCTGGATAAAATCAAGGTGCCGGAGGTCCCCGACGGTTATTTGGAAACGTTGCCCGACCCCGCCGTCCGTTCGATCCGGCGAAAACCGCAAAATTCCAATCTACCCGATAAGATCGCTCGCCAGGCGATCCAGGCCTATTACGCCTCGATCACCTTTGCTGACGCCCAAGTCGGGCTCATTCTTGATGCATTGGACGAAGCCGGACTGGCCGAAAACACTATCGTGCTATTTACTTCCGACCACGGCTACCACATGGGCGAGCATGGGCACTATCAAAAGACGACGCTCTTTGAAAATGCGGCGCACGTGCCGTTGATCATCGCCGGCCCGGGCGTGACGGCCCAGGGAGCAAGTTCGTCGGCAATCGTGGAAATGGTCGACTTCTATCCCACCTTGGCGGACCTGTGCGGACTGACCCCGCCCGATTCGATCTCCGGCATCAGTCAGGCTCCGGTGCTCAAGGACCCCACGCTCTCGCCCCGCGATTCGGCCCTGACCCAATACGCGACCGGTTACAGCATTCGCACGCCGCGGTATCGCTACACGCACTGGGGCGAGGACGGCGTCGACGGAGCGGAGCTATATGACCACGAGTCCGACCCCGAGGAACTGGTCAATTTGGCTGACAAACCGGAATTCGCCGAATTGGCCGAGCAGCTATCGCAAGTGCTCAATATGCGAATCGCCGAAGCGAACCGCAAGCCGAAGGGGGTCAAACAAATCCGCGACCGGGAAGAACGCCGCGTCCCCCGGACGGCCATTGGCCCACGGTAGTCGCCGCGTTCGCTTCCGTCTTCAAATTCCTAACCGCAGCGTGAGCAGAGATACGACGGGGGAAGATTCATCCGAAATGTTGAGTTTTCTCTGCGATCCTCCGCGTTCTTTGCGGTGAGATATCAGGCACCAAAACCGCGCAGGGATATTTCGCACGTTGCAGGCCAGCAACATTGAGAGACCTCTTGGATGCGCAACGTAGGGCTTGTCCAGGTCACATGTTACGGCAAATCCCCGGCGGCAGCGTTGCGTTTAGGCTACACAGCAACCTAACAGCGTTTTGCCGCCTCCGAGCATCTTTTCGCGATGAGGAAAACTACTAAGTTCAATGCTCATCAGCGGTTAACTGATCGACTCGTTGATCGTTCGGCTGGACCGCGGAGATTTGGCATCCGACGTGCTTTATTGGCAATCCACCAAACGAACACCGCACGCGAATACACCAACGCGTGAACTCTCCCGCCCCGCTCACCCAGCGGGGTTTTTTCTGGCGCCAATAAATACTCGCTCGGCGGCGGCCAATTCGTTCTCAGACGGCGCAGCCAGAATCAGGTGCACCAAGTGGGGCGGTTGACCGTCAATTCGCAGCGGCGATGTGGGAACCACGCGGCAACCGGACGGCAAATCGTTTTTGATCTGATCCACCAAGGTCTCCCATGATCCCCCAGCCCGCTTCGTGGAACAGTGCAGCCAAGTCCCGACTTCGTGCGACGACAGTAAACGGCGAAATCCCAGCGCCAAGCGTCCCATCGTATAGCGGGCGTTGACGTCCTGCAGCGGACGGAGCCGTTCGCCGCCGTCGGCGGCGCAGTAACGCATGGCGTCGATCCCCAGCGGACCGAAATAGCCGGTCTTCTGCAGATGTTCGGCCAGACGCCGCGCCGTTTCCACGGCGGGTTGCCAGTCGGCAATCTCACCTTCGGGAATCGTCATCCGATTTCCGTGATAGTGCCCCGCCTCATCGCACAACTGCGGCGTGATGCCCAACAGCTGCGGGGCCCCTTGGCGGGGAATTTCGAATTGCAAACCGGCTTCGGCGATCCGCTGCACCCACGGTTCCAACACGATCACTCCATCACGCTCAAGCCGCTTTTTCGCCCAATTTGCCGCTTGCTCATCAAGTTGGCCGCCGCTTCCGAGATGACGCTCACGTCCCGACATTCCGAATCGCGCCTTGAGCACCCACCGGGGCGAATAGGCAACAGAGCACCGGACCGCCGCGGCCAACTCTTCGAGATCGCCAATCACAGCCGCGCCGTCCAGTCCGCAATTCCAATCCGCTTCAATCGTCTGCGCGAAACGTCGACAATTCGCCAGTTTCACCGCGTCTAACGGCGGGTGTTGGGCAACCAGGTTTGACGTCGCTGCCAGTTTCAGCGCGACTTCCGACCAACCCCACGGTACCAATTCGGCGCCCGCTGGAAGCGTATCGGATTCTGAGAGCAACTTCGGGCGGGGTATCCCCAAGTCGGCCAAATGGTCGAGATGCACCGCATCAAACGCGCCGGGACAAAGCAGCCGGTCCCCTTCCTCTGCAAGTGCCGCCAACGCCGGCGAAAGCTCCGCATTGATCCGCGCAAGCCTGGACCCCGGTGACGGAGGCGGGGCGCCGGTGAGTTGATGCTCAAAATCGAAGTTTCCATAAAGGATGCGGGGCATTTCGAGATTGTACATGCCGGACGTTTTGGGAGCACGACCGCCGGCCGGGCGGCTTTAGCAAAAGCCCCCAGTAATCCGATGCCCAAACCGACCGGGACTTACAAACGGAATAATTGGAACGACCCGTCTCGACCAGCAGCCGCAGCCGCAGTTCGGCGGGCGAATCGGTGATGCGGTTGTCCGGGCTGTGACGATCCTAATTCCCGTGACTGCCGCAGCAAATCGGGCAGTCATGCGGCTTTTGCGTTTTAAGACCCGCAGCCAAATTGACCCGCTTGGCTGCGCGGCGATTTCTTCCCCGATTCAGCAGCCCGCATGTTAGTTAGACCCGCCGCGGAATGCCCCACCCCCCCTTGGACGGCATCGGCTCTGGTCGTCGCCGTTGCGCTCTTCGTCTGCGCTCTGTGCGGCGGCTGCCATCACGACGTTTCTGTACCCGAATTGGCCTACGATACTAGCCGCTTGTCGGGCGACGCCCTTGTTGTCCCGGCGAATGCGCCGTGGGTCGACACCGGGATGGACGTCCAGTCGGGTGAATCACTGTCGTTCGTCGCCCACGGTCAAATTCGTCACCGGATTCCCCAGACCGAGTCGGAGACGGAACAGTCCGACACCGGTCCGGCCGGGACGTTCTTGTATGAAGACACTTTGGGTCACCAGGAGTTTCCGCTGCCTGCCGCCGGGCGCGGGCCGGCGCCCTGTTATTGCCTGATCGGCCGCATCGGCAATGGGCGGCCGTTTTTCGTCGGCGAAGGCATGAGCATCGTTGCCGAGGCGACCGGGCGGTTGTATTTGGGGGTGAACGACTACGACTTCTCCGACAACTCCGGCGAGTTCTACGTCGAGGTGACCCAGCCCAACGCGGTTCAGCCCGTCTCCTTCCGGCAGGACGTCCGCCGCGACGCGCCCCCGGGCGCGCCGCGCCCGGGATGTTCGGTGGTTGTGTTCTATATCGACGGTCTCCGCCCCGACGTCCTGGAAGAGATGTCGGCGATGCAACACGTACCGTACCTGACCAAATATTTCATCGAAGGCGGCACCTCACTGCAAAATACTTTCACCGCCTTTCCCTCGGATACGATCACCTCTAACGGCACCATGTGGACCGGCTGTTTCTCCGACCGGCACGGGATCAAAGGCCAAGTCCGCTTTAGCCGTGCGCGATTGGAATCGGAATCCGGACTGGACCCCATGGGCCCCAGCCGAACTTCCAAGCTGTTGCGGCCGCACGGCACAGACAAGTTAGTTTTCGACGCCAAGGCGGCCACGGTCGGCTATTTCGAAGGCAACGAGGCGGAGATTCAGTGGAAATCGTCAAAGCGGACCGGCGTACCGGCCGTCTACGACTATTTCCGCGTCGACGGGCGCGATTGGGCCACCGGAGTCCTGCCGATCATGACCGATGCACCACCGTCGATGTGGACACGGAGTTTGGCACGGCACATGCCCTATTTTCAGGCGCATCAAGCTTGGCAATACATTGACGACGCAAACGCGCACTTTGCCGTCCGGCATCTCATCAATCGCAATCAACCGCTGACGGTGATCTGGCTGCCGGAAACCGATTCGGTGAGTCACAAGATGTGTCGCGGCCAGTTCGGCACGACGCGCAAGACAATCGCCACCGCCGACGTTTTGGTCGGAGACGTCGTCGAGGAATTGCGGGCGCAGGGCCGGCTGCACAACACATACCTCGTGCTGGTCAGCGACCACGGACACCTGGGGGGCCGCAAAACCCATTTGACCCGCTACGATCTGGTCCACGAACTCTTCTATCGCGAGCGGGAGATCTCAGCGGACGGTCGTTGGGTGGGCGGGGGATTGGGAATGTCTGTGCGGCAACACCGCATGGAGAATTGGCACATCGGCGATACCGAACGGATGATGGTCTACGTCGACGGAAACTCCGACGGCACGGCGCGGGTCTTTTTGCCCAAGGGAAGCTATCATTCCGAAGATTGGAGCGGGGCCAACCGTGCCGCTGATCTGTTGTCCTATAAGATCGCTCCACATCTCCCGGCGGTTGATTTGCCGCAATACATCGTAAGTTCCCGCGCGACCAACCATGCGGGTGTCGCAGAACATCCCATCGATCTCGTGCTGATCAAACTGGATGACCGCTCGATTCTGATTACGACCGCCGACCGCGGGCAGGCGATCATCGACCGCCGGCACGACGAAACGGGGAAATGGGAGTACCGTTACACCGTCGTGCAGAACGTCCGCCCGGCGAGCGACGGTTCGGTGCAATTTGACGTCGTCGAAGATCCGCGCACCGATCCGCTGACAGTCCTTCAGGAGGCCTGGCCGCAATACCTGACCTCTTACCACGACGAGGGGAAGTGGTTGCGATTGACGGCGCCGACCGAATATCCCGACGGCGTCGTCGCGCTCACCCGACATATGTTGTGGCAGCCACATCTTCAAGTCCGCGAACAGGAATACGCGCCCGACTTGGTCGTCACCGCGCGTCATGGATGGCTATTCGGGACCGAGAACACACCCGGGACGACGCACGGTTATCCCTTGGCTGAATCGATGCACGCTACTTGGTATGTCTCCGGACCGAACATTCGTCGCGGCGCCCGGATTCGCGAACCGGCCCGCCTGGCCGATCTGACCCCCACGATTCTGACAATGGCCTCGGTACGCACGCGCCCGGAATGGTTTGAAGGAACCGTTCGCAGTGCCGTGTTCGCCGCGCCGTCACCGGAACCAACGACCGAAGACACCCCGGTGCACTGGCGCGACGTCGACCTGCAGGCCTGGGACAAGATTGAATATGCCCCCGTCCCGGAGTTCGACCGCCAGCCGGTTTCGATCAATCGCCCCGCCAGTCCCTGGGACATGAACAACATCGCTTACAACGCCCTGACGGTCGGGGATTGGAGCGTTTTCCGGCTGGTTGACGATGCGTTCGCGCTGGGACGCTCTGATAAGAAGCCGGTCACTTCCACCGTGGACGAGCTTGATCGCCGCGGCCGGCACTCCAAACGCCGTTGGGTCTCCGAAGGGGTGCACGCGCTCAATGCGCCGGAAGTCGCCTTGGGAGACTATAGCTTTACGTCGTCGGGCAACATGTACCGCGCAAGCGGTATGGTCGATTGGCTGCAAAACCGCCACACGCGGTTGGATGAAAAACTCTCCGACAAGGTCGGCCGCAACTCCGTCTTAGGAGCGCCCAAAGTGAATCGGGCGGTCGACAGCGTGCAAAACGGCTATTGGGATATTTACAAATACGTGCAGCGGGTCATGGTGGAACTGCTCGACGAAACGATCCTCAACGGCCTGGAAAACAACGTCGACCGCGCTATCAACGCCCCGCGAAAAACCCCGCCGGAAATCCGCGTACCCTAGGTGAGAGTAGGCAGTCGCCATTCGGCAGTTGTAGTGTAATTCGAGACGTACCGTACGAAGTGGGACGACTGATCGTCGTTTGG
>CALFYU010000389.1 GCA_937952455.1 uncultured Planctomycetaceae bacterium | reverse complement strand
CCGTTGAAGGTGTCATACCCGCTGCCGCCCCACATGTTGTCGTTACCGCTTCCGCCGGAGAGGTAATCGTTACCGCCGTCGCCGAAGAGTCTGTCGTCACCGGCTTGGCCGTAGATCAAGTCCCGGTGGTTGCCGCCACGGATGTAGTCATTGCCGTAGCCGCCTTGCAAGGTGTCGTACCCATCGTCACCGTAGATCGTGTCGTTACCGTTTTGACCCCAAATTTGGTCGTTGCCGGATCCACCGCGGATGTAATCGTGGCGGGCACCACCCACCAAGGAGTCATGGCCCGATCCGCCCTCGATCGTGTTATAACCGCTCACCCCCCAGATGCTGTCATTTCCAGAACCGCCGTTCAGATAGTCGTTCCCGGAATCGCCGACAATCTGGTCGTTGCCGTAGCTGCCGTAAACGGTATCGTTACCGCTTTGGCCCCAGATGCTGTCGTTTCCGTACCCGCCATTGACGTAGTCGTTGCCGTAACCGGCCACGATGTAATCATTGCCGTAGGAGCCGTAGATTTGGTCGTCGCCGTAGGAACCGTAAACGGTGTCGTTACCGCTCTGGCCCCACATGCGATCATTGCCGGAACCGCCCGACAGCAGGTCGTTATTCGAACCGCCGATCAATACATCGTTGCCGTTTTGCCCGTAAGCATTTGAACGAATGTACGTGTCGTTGCGGAAGTAGTCGTTGCCGTCGCCCCCCAGGAACTGAATCGAATTGACCTGCGACCGGAGGAAGTACTGCGTGTGCGAATGCCCGCTGTGGGACATCGTCACCTGAATATAGTTGGTATTGTATTGGTAATACTGAACCTGCACCGTGTCGTTGGCCGAGGTTCCGTCGATTTCCAAAACTCCGCCGTTCAGGTCGATCGAGCCGGCCATCAAGCGACGGTCTTCCAGAGATTCCAGACCCAATTTACGTTCGTTCTTCGCTAACGTCATGATCTGCCTCATTCCTTTTTTATGAAGTAAAAATCGGGCTTCCCAAGACATCGGCGCGCAGCATCGGCGCTTCTCAAACCGAAGGGCGTCTACGCGCGACGAGACGGGAAAACCGATTGTGAAATGGAAAGTCAGCGCCGGAAGATGCGGAGTGATGCGCAGTTGACGTGCACATGTCCCGGTCGCTGACGAGAGGTTATCCGATTGAAATTCGCTGCCGGGGCAAAAAAATCCAGATTGGCGCGAAACGATACAGCAGTGTGCGCGAGAAAATTCGGCGCTGCGAACGACGGCAAAGCTGCTGATTGGGGACTTGGCGGACTCACTGCCATTAAGCCGGTAGACTTTCGTCCGCTCGTGCCTCAGATTATAAACGAAATTCACCGAACACTGTTCTTCCCCCGTGTGACGTTTCCCGAGGATTCGCCGACATGCCCCGCGTGATGATTACCCCGCCGTTGTTGTACAAAAAGCCGGGCCCCTATTCCGAGCGGCTGGAAGCGGCCGGGTTTGAGGTCGTCTATCCCCCTTCCGCCGGATTTACCCAACAAACTCCGGAGGCAGACTTGGCGTCGGCCTTTCAAGGCGTCTGCGCGACGCTCGCCAGCGGGGAACTCTATTCGCCGTCGCTGCTGGACGCCTGCCCGGATTTGCGCGTTGTCTCGCGGGTTGGTGTCGGTTACGACCAAGTGCACGTCCCCGCTTGTACACAGCGGAATATCGCCGTCTCCATCACCCCCAATGCGAATCACGAGTGCGTCGCCGAACACGCCTTCGCGCTAATGCTGGACATCGCCCGCACGGTGACGCAAACCGATCGCGAAATGCGCAAAGGGCTGTGGAAGCCGCACATCATGCATCATCTCCGTGAACGGACGCTGGGCATCATCGGCCTGGGACGCATCGGCCGCAGCATGGCCGTGCGTGCGCGGGCCTTTCGCATGAACGTCATCGCCGCCGAGATGTTTCCCCATTCCGAATTCGTCGCGCAGCACAGCATCGAGATCGTCGACCTCGACGAACTGCTGGCCCGCTCCGACTTCATCTCCGTCCACGCTCCGCTGACCGAAGAAACGCGGGGCCTGATCAACAAAGACACCATCGCCAAAATGAAGCCGGGCGTCTTCTTCGTGAATACCGCCCGCGGCGGATTGGTGGTCGAGGCTGATCTGATCCCGGCCCTCGAATCGGGACACATCGCCGCCGCCGGGTTGGACGTCTTCGAGGTCGAACCGACTCCACCCGACAATCCGCTGCTCAAACTCGACAACGTCGTCGCCCTGCCCCACATCGGCGGCGTTGACGAAAAATCACTGCGGGACATGGCCGATGAAGCGGCGGCGAATATCGTCGCCATGTCCAAAGGCACCTGGCCCCCCGGTGCGATCGTCAACGAAGCGGACATTCGCGAGACGTGGCGGTGGTGAAGTAGGCTTGAGGGGACAGGCTTGAGGCTTGAGGAAAACGGGGACCGATCAGGAGATGGGTGGCGATGCAACCAGCAGTTCAACACTCACATTCGGATGCACGTCCCTCTCGATCCAATGTTTTCGTCACTCAGAATTGCCAATAATAATGCAATTTGGGAGTGACTTTTCGAGACGCTTGATCCCACCTTCGGTGGCTCTCGTGTTTCGGAGATCGACAAAGATCAGGTCGTCCAACCCGCGGAGATGCTCCAATCCGGCATCGCTGACCTCCGTGTCATTCAAGGTCAGAATTATGAGATTCGAAAGACCTCGGAGATGCCTCAACCCTTCGTCATCGACCTTGGTGTTTCCGACGTCCAAGATCGTTAGGTCCGTCATATCTTTCAGATCAATCATTCCCTTACTGGTGACGTTCGTATTCGCAATGCTGAGTATTGCAAGATTCGTCAAACTTCGGAGGTGGATAAAATCGGCATCGGAGAAGGAAGTGTTATCCAGACTGAGATATTCAAGTTGAGCTAAGCCTTGAAGAAATTCCAGTTCAGCTTCGCTAATTCGGGGGCTGGTGATTTCAACGTCCCTTAATCTCTTGAACACCTCTAGATATTGTTCGTCGACTCGCTCGTCTATGATATTAGGAACCCAGGGAGGCGAAAGGTATTCCAATTCGGCATTCCAACTCCAACCCGCGCGATCAATTTCAGCTTTCACTTGCCGATCGCGAAAATACGGCAGCAAAATCACCATCGCACCGCAAATAACAACCATCACAACGCCGATCAAAACCAGCGTTCTGGGTCGAGGCAAACGGCTGTGGGATTTGGAATCCGTCATGGCGCGCAATTGGGATTCTTGCGACAACTTGTCTGACGATGAGGGCGAATCAGACGTGGAAGTATCGATTGTGTATCATAACATCTCGCACATTGCGTCGTTGGCAATTTTCAAGTTTTCCTGAAGGGTCTCACCCACCCATCGCCGCCAGCGCATCCCCCACCACGTTCAATACCCGATCAATATCATCCATGTCGTGCGCCAGGCTATACCCATGATGGCATGCCCCGCCGCCGTAGTCGTGGAAGTACACGCCGCGGTCCGTTGTCTCGCGGCAGAACCGCAACATCATTTGCGGATCGTGCACCAGGCTTTGCCGGTAGTTGATCACCGGTTCTCGTGTGCCGAATATCACGCCGAAGCGGCTGCCGTGATGCTGGAATTGCACCGGCACCGGGCTGCGCTGGGAAATCTCCGCCAAACCGGCAAACAGCCGTTCACCCAGCGCATCGATATGCTGCCAAAACTGGGGCGTGGTGATTGTTTCCACAAACGCCAGCCCGGCCAGAATCGACGGCAGCGGGGCGTTGAACGTGCCGCTGTGGGCCACGTTGCCGACCGGTTTGTAACGATCCATCAACTCGGCCTTGCCCACGATCGCCGAGAGCGGCAGCCCGGCACCGAGTGACTTTCCGATGGTGCAAATATCGGGCGTCACGCCAAAATCTTGTTGTGCGCCCCCTGGACTTTTCTTAGCGAACGATTGGATCTCGTCGAAGAACAAGATCATGTCATTGTCGTCCGCCAGTTGCCGCGCCAACTCCAAAAACCCCGGCTCGGGGAGGATGCAGCCACAATTGAAATCGACCGGCTCGACAACAATCGTGCCCACGTCGTCGCGATGCGCAGCGACAGCCGCTTCCAGCGCAGCCGGGTTGTTGTATTCGACCGGCACGATCAGCTCTGCCAGCGCCGCGGGGATGCCCGCGCTCTCCCGATACGGCGGCGCCGCTTCCAATTCCCCCGCCGGCGGATGCCCGCCGATATAAGTGAACTCGTGGTACCCGTGGAAATGTCCGCGAAAACGAATGATCTTGTCCCGCCCGCTCGCTGCCCGGCACAGCCGCAGCGCATGCAGCGTCGCCTCCGAACCCGAACCGGTAAACCGCACGCGTTCGCCGCAGGGGACGATCTCGCACAACCGCTCGGCGAGTTCAATGTGATGTTCGGTATCCAGACTGCACAGCACACCCGCTTCCCAGGTCTGGTCGAACACCCGTCGCAGACAGTCGGGCGCATGCCCCAACAGCGTCGCGCCGTGGCTCATCGACATGTCGAGAAACTCCCGTCCCTCGATGTCCCAAAACCGCGCCCCCTTCGCCCGCGTCGCATAGACCGGTTTGCCCCACGCCTGATTGAACCGCGTACTGGAACAAACCCCGCCCGGCAAGACGGCGGCGCCGCGCTGGTAGATGTCGCTCATGTCTGTTTTCTCCGCAGGTTGTCTCATCGATACACAACCACGGTAAGCAACACGGCGGCGAGCGGCAAGCGTGAGCTTGCCGGGTTCGTAGAGCGCGGGGCGACGCATACGGGCAATTGCGGGAGACCTTCGGTCGGGTCTGTGCGGGCGCCGGAGACCCGCGCACAACAATATCCCAGTTCAGCCCGCTTCAGCCCCCGGCTCCGCTGCACCATGCTGTACGCCCGGTTCACCGGGCGCCCCGCGTAGCGGTAATAGCCCCGTCGTTAACGGCGGGGTGTGTAGTAGCCACTGCCGCGAGTTTCACCCCCGTTCTACGGGGGTTCTCGCTGTCGAGGCTTTAGCCGTCATGTTATTGTGGCTCAAGCCAAACAGCGAGAAGCCTCGTAAGCGAGGCTCAACTGGCACGCCATTCCCCACGCAACCCCGCAGTAAACGACGGGGCTAATACACGCTCAGCGTGACAAGTCCCGTAAACGGGACTCGTTGTCATCTTGCGGGGAGACCTTCGGTCGGGCCTGTGCGGGGTCAGGAGACCCGCGCACAACGATGAGGGGAGACCCGCTCACAACAAGAGTAAAACCCCGAACACAACATCTGGATCGCATCTCAAAATCCCACAAATCACCGTCCGAAAACCAAAAACCACTCAACGCGCAACTCATCGTAGCCGATATATCTTAAATACTCTGCGGAGATAGTCCGCCGGGGTGATGCTGCGCGGTGGGACAACCGGGCGCACGCCGGCGGGATCCTTGATCGAGAACGACTGTAACACATGGGCACGATTTCCACCGGAGTGGGGCTGGCGAGCAATTTGCCGATCGGCGATATCGTCGATGCGCTCATTAATGCCCAAAAAGGACCGATTTCCCGGCTGGCCCGCCGCGCGGAACAATTTGGCGCCACCGACGCCGGTCTGAAAACTCTTTCCGGGAATCTGCTCTCACTCACCGGCTCGATCACGACCCTCGGCAAAGCGACCACGTTCGACAAATTGACGACCACCGTTTCCAATCCTGCCGTCCTCAGCGTCTCCCCCAGCCCCTCTACGCCCGTTGGAACGTACGTCTTCGAGGCCATCCGCAAAGCGACGACACAGCAAATTCACTCCAAGGGATTTGCCAACACCGATTCGCAGACGTTCGGCGAAGGAGTGATCACCATCGCCGCCGGCGGCCGTTTGGCGGCACCGACACCGCTGGACGTGCTCAACGGCGGACAGGGAGTCGCCCGCGGCGTGTTTCGCATCACCGACGGCAGCGGCGCCACGGCCGATATTGACATCACCGACGCCGTCACCGTCACCGACGTGTTGGCTCTGATCAACGAGAATAACACCATTCAAGTCGCAGCCCGCGCCCAGGGGGACGGAATCGTTCTGGAGGATACGTCCGGACAATCGGTCGTTGACTTCTCCGTCTCTGAAGTCCAGGGAGGTCATGCCGCTGAAGGCTTAGGAATCCTCAAAACAACCTCCGGTAGCACGATCGTCGGCGACGACGTCCGCACGATTCCCGGGGACTACACACTCGACCTGATCAACGACGGCAACGGGCTGAGGCGGATTGACGGGGCGGCGGAATTGCGGATCAGTCTCAGCGACGATCCGACGACCACGTTCGACGTCGATCTGGAAGACGCGATCACGTTGCAGGACGTGGCCGACGCCATCAACGACCATGAAGACAACGGCGGCAAGGTGCTGGCCGAAGTGAACAACGGGCGGTTTACGCTCACCGATCTCACCGGCGGCGGCGGACCGGGGGCGTTTGAACTCACCGAAATCAACGATGCCAACGTGCTGCATCAGTTGGGGCTGGATGTGGCCGCGGTAGGCAACACAATCAGCGGCGAACGGATCGTCGGCGGGTTGGCTTCGGTCCTCTTGCGAAATCTCAACGGCGGCCAGGGTTTTGATCAACTCGGCTCGATCTCCCTGACTGACCGTTCCGGAAAAACAGCCGTCGTCGATCTCAGCGCGGCGACATCACTCAGCGACGTGATTAACGCCATTAATCAGGCCGAGGACGGTGGCGTGAAGCTGAATTTGACGGCCGCGTATGACGATCAGGGAACGGGCCTCCGCATCGTCGACACCACGGCCGCGCCGACCGGGAATCTCACAATCGCCGATGTGGGCGGCTCGACCTTGGCAACGCAATTGGGCATTGCCGCTGATACCGCCGAAAATGCCATTGATTCCGGATCGCTCAATTTCCAGCATGTCGGTGCGGCCACCAACCTGGACGGCTATGCCCCCGGCGGCGGCAAACCTCAGACCAGCGCCTTTAAGATCACCGACTCCGCCGGCAACTCCGCCACGATCAGCCTGACGACGTCGGTGAAAAACATCGGCGACGTCCTGCAACGGATCAATTCCGCTTCTGCGATCAACGTCGTTGCCCGACTGAATGAAACGGGCGACGGTTTCGAAATCGTCGACCTGGCCGGTGGGACGGAAACACTCAAGGTCGAAGACCTGGGAGGCGGCAAAGCGGCTCAGGGCCTGCGGCTGTTGGGAGACGCCGTCACCGACGAAGGGGGCCAACAGCGGGTCATCAGCCGGTTGGCGACGGAAATCCAAATCACCGACGAAGACACGTTGAGCGACATCGCCGACAAGATCAACGACGCCAACGCCGGACTGTCCGCCGCCATCATCGACGACGGCACCACGCTGAACTCGAAACGGCTGGTATTAAACTCCGACAAATCGGGCAGCGACGGCGCGCTGATCGTCAACACGACGGGGATCGATCTCGGCTTGACGATCACGTCGCACGCGGCCGATGCTGTGCTCCGCGTCGGCGCCAATCCAGCGACGGCATTCGTAACGACCTCCAGCACCAACCGCTTTAACAGCGGTTTAAATGCGTTGATCGACATCAAATCGGTCAGCCAGGACCCTGTGACGGTCACCATCGATCGCGATCAAGACAACCTGGTCAAGTCAGTCCAATCGTTCATCGACGCTTACAACCGCATTGTCGATGCCGCGGCGGAATTGACAAAATTTGATCCGGAAACAGGCCAGCGCGGCGCATTGCAAGGTGAGGGAATCGTGCTTCGCTTGCTGCAGCGATTGAGCAGTGAAGTCACCAAACCGATCGGCAATCTTGACGGACCGTATCGTTCGCTCTCGGATTTAGGCATCACGTTCACCACCGGCGGTAAGCTTGCCAAGGATGACGAAGTGCTCAAAGCGGCGTTCGCCGAAAACCCGGGGGCGGTCCGCCAGTTCTTCACCGCCGAAGAGACCGGCTTTTCCGACCGCTTTGAAGCCACGATCGACGCCTTCACGGACCCGTTTACCGGCGCGATTTCGATTCAAAGCAACGGCCTGCAGGATTCGCTCAAATCGATCGACGACCGGATCGGCGTGCTCAATGAAATCCTGGAAAACAAGCGCACCCGCCTCGTCGAACAGTTCGCGCGCATGGAAACCATCATCAGCGAATTAAACGCGCAGTCCTCAGCGATCGATCGCCTGGCGTCACTTGCCGGCACGGCCGTATCGCAATCCTCCAAATAAACAAGAGCCACACAAGTCACCACCGTCACTCCACTCGATATGTTTTCTTGAGAAGGACCTTCACCATGACCGTCGACCACTACCTCGAAGCCCAAGTCCTGACTGCCCCGCCCGAACAATTGCACATGATGGTCGTCGACGGCGCGCTGCGGTTCGCCCGGGCAGGTGTGCAGGCGTTGAGTGAAGCCGACTATGAAATGTCGCACGAGTCCTTCAGCCGCAGCCGCGAATTCGTCAACGAACTGATCAGCGGCCTCAGTGCCGAAGGGGACCCGGAACTGGTCCGCAACCTGCAAGCCCTGTTCGGATTCGTGCATCGCGCACTCATCGCCGCCGACGGCCAACGCGACGCCCAGAAAGCCAATGACGCCATCAAGATCCTCGAGCAGCATCGCGCCACCTGGGTGGAATTGATGGAGAAGCTCAAACAGGAACAAGCCACCGGTTCCGCGCCGCTCGATTCACCCATGACCGAGCGGGACGACGCGACGCGGTCTTGGGTTTCGTGACGATTCTGGTGGGATGCCCCCCGGCGGAGCCGGGGGTTGCGGAAAACGAAATTTGGCTGCTGCATCACAAGGATGGGTGACATGAGTTATTTGATCGGACGTCGGATCGTGGTGACTGGTGGTGCGGGGTTTCTGTGCGCGCG
>CALFYU010000388.1 GCA_937952455.1 uncultured Planctomycetaceae bacterium | reverse complement strand
TCTGGAATGCTGGCGTAGCCGCACATGCAAACATCCGTTCGGGGGGCATCGACTCATCGAGGAGCCGGCCCCGGGGCGGAAATTCCAAGGCCGGAACGTTGGCAGGGCCGTCGGCGGCCGGTACCGGTAGCACGAATTGCGCGTCGACCTCAATTTGCTCCGCGCCTGCAGGGTCGATTTCGACGACGACAGATTGATCCGACGTCGACTCCGCGAGTACGTAAAAACCGGTCACGTTCTTGCCGTGGATGGACCGGACGGCGACCCCCGGCGGGAGTTTCCACAGCAGATGATTGAGGTGTCCACGCCGTACGCGGTAAGAGATCTGGGCTTCGTATTGAATCAACGATGGCGTGACATCGGCGAGGCAAGCGGCCGACATGGCGACAGAGTCGGTGTCGGGAATCGCCTCGGCGGACGAGACGATGTTGATCCGCTGTGCCTCTCCCAGAACGATCGTTTGCGGCGAGTTTTCGCTCTCGGCATGTAAAGCAAACGGCGACCGCTGGTCCAGTTCAATCTGCACAAACGATTGGCGCTGGGGACGTCGTACCGTCATCGCACTGTCGGCGACCCGGGGCACCGTCCATTCTATGCGGACTTCCTTTTCAATCAGCACGTTTGGAATCGTCGTCGACAATTCGATCACATACCGCGACGGCCGTGGTGTCGACGCGGTGGCGTCCGCAGCGGGTGTTTTGCCGGATGAAATTTGTGTCCCGTTGAGCCGCAAGGCCAAGTTCCCGGTGGAGGACTCCCGCCAGATGGGATGCGGATTGCCGTTCACGCGGCAGGGGTCTTCCGCACTGAGATTGACGTTTTCCAGCGGCAATTCGACAGTGACTTCCGATGCCGGTGAAAGCACGTCGACGGTAAGTGTCATGGCGCAATCACTGCCGCCTCCGTCCGCAATCGTCAGATCGTAGCGCGCCGAGCGGAACAGATACGGCGGCGCGGTGGCATCTTTCTCCATGCCGCCTTCCAGCGCCGCGAGCGTGTGCGGCTCGACGTAGACCCACTTGGCGTTTCGGCCCAGGGGGTCCCCCGGTTCATAGGGAACCAGCACGCGGTGCAGGGCCGGCTGCGCAGAGGTGCGTTCGACAGTCGCTTCTTGGGCCAACGCACGGCTGAGGCACAACGTTGCCAGGACGCAAGCGATGCTTCCGGGAATGAACCGTCGCGTGCTGCCGGACGGAACCGATTCGTCGATCGCAGAGGGTTTGCGCGCGAGCAGTTTCTCCACCAACGGAATGAGGCAGGCCAGCAACGAGCCGATCAGGACACCGCCGGCAATTTCCGCATAAGCGGTCGGCACCCAAGTCGCCACCACGGCGCAGAGCACGAGCCAAACCGTAACGAACCGCCGGCTGAAGTTCAGTCCGCTGGCCCGGATGCCGGCCGCCGTCATTAGACAGCCGATCAGCAGCGCCACCGAGATGAACCGGCTGCGATCGATGTCCCACATCGCGGCGGAAATGATCGCGGGTGATTCTGCAAACTCGATGGTTCGCGATTGCCAGCCGGAGAACTCCTCAGGGATATTTGCCAATGCCGGAATCTTATCGGCGGTGATGCGCCCCGGCGTCCATTCTCGGGAAGATGAATCCGCCGGTGCAACGGCCGAACGTTGGGCAAGCGGTCCGCAAAACCGTTCCGCCCATAGGTGCCCCGGAACGTCCTCCAGGCCGAGCGCGTTGGAATTTAGAATCTGTAGTTGCGTGCGGGGAGGCGACGCCACGGTCCAGGAGAACCGCAAGACCTGAGCGTTGAATCGAGGAACCGGAATCTGCAGGACTGCCGGACCGAACGAATGCCTGGACGACGTGCGATATTCGATGATGGCAAAGCCGGCTTTTCCACGCGTGCCGCGCTGCAAGCGAAACATGTCACCATCTCGATAGGGTTCCAAAATCTGGTCGCCGATTTGCACGTCGGCCGGGCGTGCCGATTCGGGCAGCGTCCATTCGAGTTCGACCGTTTCCGGCAAAGAGGAAAGGTCGACGATCGCCCAATGTCGATTCTCGCCGCCGGGTTGGACGGTCATCTGCGAATACAGGTTGACCGAAGTGATCGCCGCTGGGACGGATTCGCCCGCACGAACTTGCGTTTCGATTCGCAGTGCTGCGTCCGCTGTGCGATAACTCCAGCGGTGGGAGCGAGTATCCGTCGGGTTGTCGCGGAGAACGGCCGCGTCGCCCTCCTGCAATTCCGCCATGTCGCGGGCGACGAACCGGGGCTGAATTCTGGGCGGGCAGACGACATCCAATGTCCCCTGAAAGCCCTTGGCACGCGGCACGAACAATAGTGATGCCTGTCCGGATGAGGAGAACGCCCGCGTCCGCCCCCCGGTCAGCGAAAAGACCGTGACAGGCGAGGCAAACTCAATTTCCCACAGCTCTCCGAATCGGGGCAGCCCCAACGCTTGATGTCGCGAAGTTGCCAGTTTACGCGACTTGGCCGTCGCCCCGCCGGGATCGGTGAGTTCCCACGTGATTTCCGGTCCGGGTTCGCTGATAAATACGAGTACTTGCGAAACCGTGGAAACGGTCGCCCGGCCTGTGATGTCAAACACCTCTTCAGCGCGGTCGCCGCTCAAGGTCATCCGAGTCTGGGCCATGACGCTCAGCGGGGTCTGATCCGATTGGAAATGGAGTCGCCCCTTGGGCCGCGCGGCAGAGGACAAAAATACTATCGATGACCGATCGGTCTGCGCGGCCGCATTCCATAGGGAAAACTGCTCCCAGAAGGGGGGCACGCGCGGTTTCGACACCGGGGAAAACGTGCTGTCCGCTTCGAGCGTGGGCTGCATTCCCGAAGTATCCGCGATGGACACCAGCGTCTCGACGTCGTCCGTATCGAGCGGCACGGGGGCCGGAATTGCCAGCGTCTCGTGACTAGCTGTCATCGGCCGTGTGGCCGTCAGTTCTAAGGTCACTGGGTTGTCGGCGGAAAGGGACTCGCGCAGTTTGACGACCAGGATCCGCGTGTCCGAATCGCCGGGTGCGATCGTCCAGTCATGGGCTGCAACCATTTTGCCCCCATCGGTCTGCAGCGTCACGGCGGTCATATCCCACTCTGCGGGAAACTCGCAGCGGAGAGTAAACCGGCGTCCGGACTGGCATTGCCACCGCATTTGCGTTTGCGCCTGCCATTGGCCACGGGCTGAACTCAAATGGCTGAGGATACGGCAACTGACGTCGGCACGTGGCCAACCGAAAACCGCCGATACGTCTCGCTCGTCGCCGTAGTATTGAAAGGCGACCGCGTTGCCGCCGCTGGAGGGGTCTTCCTGCCGATAACCGGCGGGGGTCGTGATTTTTTGAAGTTCAAACGGCGGAGGCACGATCACGTTGATCCGTCCCCGCCCGGATACCGCTCCGGGAACGATGATTCGAGGCAGATGGACTTGGCGTTCCATGGTGAGCGGGGCGGTCGCATTGAGTTGCAGCACGTGTCCCGGTCCGCTCAGCGGCGGATCGAAATGCACGCGCACCGTGCGGCGATCGTTTGTGGATTGCTGCGCGATCGGCAGCGAGCTTTCGCCGCCGGCAAAGACCGCGTGGATTTCGACGTCTGGTTCGGTCACCAATTCCAGATCGCTCAGCGGCGCATTTAAGACGTCGAGCCGCATTTGGTTCTTGATGCGGAATTGCTCCGGGACCGATGTGTAATTGATGATGTTTTCGCTCAATACGACGAGTGGAGTGCGGTCTTGATCGTCGTCGGTTTTGTGAATGGCCACGCGGCAGCGGGTTTCGCGGCCGAGTTCGATACCCCACGTTCGCCAGCCGTCAACTTTGGCGTCGCGCGGGGCGTCAACGACGGCCGCGGCACATTGAAGGTCCCACGCCTGCGGGAGCGTGAGCAACAACTGCGACGATGCCGCCGGGGCGACTTGCATGTCGAAGAGCAAACCGCCGGGACACCGCTCCCCGCGCAGACGCCAGCGTCCTTTGAGTTGTTGCTGATCTTTGCGGGACTGCACGACCAATTGCCCGTCTGGGGTCGACCCCCAAATTGCTGGGCGATCGGGCCACGACAGGTCAGCGATCGGCAACCCGAGGGGGTCCAGCGGGACCAGGCTCGCCGCGCCGGCCGAATCGTCGACAGTCAGCTCCAGATCTCCCTCAAGAACGTCTTCTTCGGTGAGCGTGGCGGCATAGGTTGCGCGACGAATATTTACCGGGCGGGGGACGGTCGCAGACCGGGGAGGATTGGCCCGCAGTTTTTCAAGCCGTTCCCGTCGAATGGGCTTCCAGTCCCCTGCGGGCCAGGCGTTGCGGTGATTCAGCGGAACCAGATTCCATTGGACGTTGGGGATCGAGAATTCGTTCTCTTCCCCGTGGGTGGTCGCGGTGTCAGGGAGCCATCCGGCGGCCAACAGCAAACCCACGCAAATAACGCTGCGGACAACGCCCCATCTTTGCGGCGTTGTCATTGGGAGGCTCCCGACACGGTGGAAGAGGGGATGGACTCCGCCCGCGCGGCGGAATCCGAGGCCGACTGCGGTCGAACGAGCGGCTTTGATCCCCCGACCGAAATCACGTCGTGTTCGAATGAGGAACCAGTGGACGAACCGACGCCACTGGCCGTTGGCATGGTGACCACCGTGGAACGGCGGCGGCGAATCGTCATTTGGATTACGGCGCTGATCACGGCCAACAACAATCCCAAGACGGACGCTTGCAGCAACAAGACGACGGGGGTCGCATACCAAATTCCGGCGACCGCCAGCGCGAAGCCGATCACCAACAGCGCCACGACGTTTCGCGTCGCCGGCACGTATTGGAACATCAATCCCAGAATCAGCGATAGTCCCGAACCGATGCCGATAATCATCGGCCAACTGACGGTTTGCACGTTCAACGGCAGCGGAGACGCCAGTCGAGCGAACTGATAATGGTGTCCGCCGCCGGCCGGCGCCGGAGAGTCAGCCGGCGCGGCAAGGCCGACCCATTGGCGAAGTTCGGCCGGGGACTGTTGGGGAACACGTTCCCACAGCAATCCCCACAGCCCCGAACGCGTCCATCGGTTTTGTGATGTGAATCCGGCGGGATCGAGGAACAGGATTTGATCGCGAGGTACGACGACCTCCCAGATCGATTGTCCCGCCCAGACTTCTCCGGTGATGTGGGGAATCGACAGCTGATACGAACCGGAAACGGCGAAGGGCCGCCCGGTCGACATCCGATATCGGATGACCAATGATCGCTCGGTCGCTTCGGATACCGGGGGCAAATCAAACACGTAGTGTTCGGGGGATTCGGAGGACGATTCCGTGCCCTGACGCGACAGTTCATCGCCGTCGCACTGGACCTCCAGCAAGGAATGGCCGGCCGGCATCACGAGTTCAATCCGATCGGGCGTCTGTTTCAGTTGATAATCCAATTGCATCACGGCGGTCCCAGCAGAATCGATCACGGTCTGCACCAGCGCCTTGGTGATGACGACGCCGGTGGAATCGCTTTTGCCGCCGATGCGGAACAACGTCACCGGAATCGATTCGACTTCGCCGTTGGTATTCCAGGTGGGCGTTCCGCTGGCGTCGGTTTGCGGCCGCCATCCCGACTGAGAAAAATCGACCTGTACGCTAGGCGACCGTTCGACTTCGAAGGTCGTCGTGGCATAGGGGCTATCCAGCGATTTAATGATCGGGAGTACGATTTTTGATTCGCTGGTCGTCGGCTGTTCGGACGAATTGTCATCGACGTCAAACTCCGCGATCACGTGAAACCGCCGCGTGCGGGGGTTGATCAACGGAATGTCGATTTGGTGAGAGTCGCCGGATGAGGAGTTCTGCGACAGGGCAGGCGTCAGTTCGTCGGCATCGTCGGAGGTAAATTGAACGCGTCCCTTGAGCGCGTTGGGCACCAGCAGAGACACCGACGCCTGACGGCCCCAGGCCACGGTATAGGAAATGGTCTGCCGCACTGTCATGCTTGTCGGGCCAGGAACGAGCTTGACGATGGTGCTCGTCTGCACGAGTTTCTTGTGCGTGGACAGCCGTCCGGTGAATCGCCGCGGGATCGATTCCACTTCGTAAATCAAGTAGCGGCGATCGCGAAGGCTTTCGGGCAACGGCGGCGAATTGGGCGGCGGTGACACGAGCAACCGCGCGACGGTTTCTCCTTCGGGCTCAAATTGCATCTGCACGTTGTCGTGCATCGCGACGACGACCACGGCGGGCTGGTGCCGCGCGGCGTCCGCTGCCGGCAAGTCGAAATCGAGCGGCTCCTGCTCATCGGCGACCGTCCGTTGCGCTTTCAATGAGATGCTAAAGGGCGCCGCTGTCCGCTTCGACAGCCGAAACGTGATCCGGTTGCCCTCCTCGAATCGCTCGATAATCTCTCCCTGAGGCTCGAACGGCTGCAGCGTCCACCCGTTTCTCTGCCAGTCGGGCCAGTTGATCTCGACCGTGTCGATCTCACCTCCGGTCACGCGAAACTGAAACTTCCCGTCAAACTCGATCGCGTTGCTCGAACAGGTCAGCAGCATTTGTGGCGTGACCGTCAATTGCGGCTCGACTTTCCGAATTTCAACCGCCAATTGAAACGGCTGTTTGCTGAAGCGAAACGCCGATTCGGGAACTGCTTCAAAGTAGCGTTCGACCTCGTCGACGTCGATCCGTCGCACAAATTTGGAGGCCTCGGGATCGATATCCAAACGGCTGTCGTAGTCGCTGCGCAGACCGATGCGCCCGCTTTGCCGTACGGCTTCATGCACATGGAAGCCTTCCACGATCATCTCCGGCGCGTCTTGCGGCCGCATCAACTCGACGTTCCAATTCAATTCCACCGGGCCGAGCGTCGGCTTCGTGAAGTGAATCACGATCGTTTGCGGCGCCGACGGGTCGGGGGTATGTCCGGCGATGTCCGGACCCTGCAAACTGAGCAGCTTGGCATTCTTCGGGAGGTCGACTTGCACCGATTCAAACGTGCGGGTGCCGTCGATGGCGTGCAGATGCTGTTGTGCCTTCAAAAAGACGGCTTCGTTGTCGAACTCGACGGAAATTGTATTGTCGGCCTCCAGCACCGCTTGTCCCGGTTCGGCGGCGCTGCTGGGCTGCCAACTCAATTCGAATGCGGGCCCCAGACCCTGGACGGTGATTTTCGAGTCCGCGGTCTCTTGAATGACCGGCTGCGAGCGCGAATCTTTGTTCTGCGCAGTCGCCGCGACTTGGGGCTGATTGACGTCGAGCTCTAGCTGGCTTACAGCCGTTGTGGGCAGCGTCAGCTTCATACGTAATTTCGGCGAGCGGGCTTCCACCGGCACGCTCATGTCGAACGTCAACTGATGCGTGCCTTTGCCGCGCAACCACCACGTATAGCCATCGATGTTGCTGAATTCACCCGGCACGGATTCGCCAGGACCTTCGTGCTTTGCGTCGCTGGTGAGCGTTGCTTCGGAGAGCCGTAGCGGTATCGGCACAAAGGAGTCCTGGGCAAGCACCTCAACCGTATAAACTGCGGTCAATGTTGCGCGTTCGCCGAAAACCTTCCCGGACAAGTCGATTCGCGTGATCTTTGCTGTCGGCGGTGCGGGCGATTTGTCACTCGTTGGTTCGCCCTTCAAACGCTCGAGCGCCTGCTCGAGCGTCTCTCCCGGTTCGGATGCAAGGATCGGAATTAATTTGCCGTCTTGATCGATCCAATGAATAACGATCGGTGCAGATTCGTCCACCGATTTTGCCTGGCTTCCGCTGGAGCGTGGCGCCGCCGTTGTGGAGAGAGACTCGGTCTTCTCGGCACTCGCGGGAGGTTGGCCAACCGCCGCTTTCTCCACAAGACCGCATGCGACAAGCGCACAAAACACGCAGAGGAGTCCCATTCGTTGCAAACGAATCGGCGACGACTCCCGACGACGTTGCGCGCTACCGATGACCACGACCAAATTCTTGTATTTAGGGGAAGAGATGGGAACCCAACCGGGCGATTTGCAGACGAAAGCGTGCGCAGACAGGAAACATTACCCGGCCACTGAAAAAACTCCCATTTTTTTCAATGTGACTTGCCGATTCGAAGGCAAAGCACCCCCGCGGGCCACAAAGTCGCGGCCCCTTTGACCCACTCAAAAGTTGACCCAACCCACGCCCGTGGGGGAAAATACCGCAAAAACCGGTATATTCCGAATATTCTTACTCAGCCTGCGCGGGGCGCACGCCTTATGTTATTTCCCTCATTCTACCCCTGGAAATGGGGTGGGGAAAGCGCGATTTCAACTCGGTCTCAGAAAATAAAATCACGCCAAAAGTTCCACCAAATCGCCGTGAATTGCCGTGCCGTTCGTCGCCAATAGATCGGCGTTTTCTAAGACCCACCGCCCGCCGTCACAGGCAGTTACCGTTCCGCCCGCCTCGCGTACGATCAACACACCGGCCGCCATGTCCCACGGTTTCAAACTGGTCGACCAATATCCCTCCATTCTCCCGGCGGCAATGTACGCCAAATTGAGTGCCGCAGAACCTGTGCGATGAATCGTCTGCGCGATCGGCAACACCTTCAGAAACCGCGCCACCTCGGGGCCGTCCGGCTTCACGCCCGGAGGGAAACTCGCGACCAGCATCGATGCCGAAAGTTCGCCAGCGTCGCTGACTTGGATTGGCCGACCGTTGAGGGCCGCACCTGCACCGCGCGCGGCGGAGAACATTTCATCGCGGTTCGGATCAAAGATCACGCCCGCACACAACTCGCCGCGGTGCTCTAGGCCAATTGATACCGCATAAGAGGGATAGCCGTGCACATAGTTTGAGGTGCCGTCAAGCGGATCGATCACCCAGCGATAGTCGGAATTGGCGCCGCCGTGGCGTAGCCCCTCTTCGCCCAAAAACGCGTGGTCGGGGAATTGATCCTGCAGCGCTTCGTGAATTGCCGTTTGTGCCGCTAAATCGGCTTCGGTTACGAGGTCGGCGGCGTGGGACTTCTGTTTGACCGTAAACTTATCGGCCCACTGCTGCAAAACGGCCCCACCCAATCGCGCGGCCCTCGCGGCGGCGTCTACAAATTGTGCGTTGCTCACAGGGGCCACCTTTCCATGCCGGATATCAGCGTGTCGATCCATCCATTGGTTTGAGTGTAACCGGTGTCGGTTGGTGGTCAAGGTGGTGATCGGACGATCGCACGATACGGTCGATTTCGATTTTATGTCGAGTGCATTAAGATCGGCTGAAGAACGACACATTTCATTTCCACAAACAGCGAGAATCGACTCGATGCCCTACGCCTACAATTTCGGCGCCGCCGCAGACGGCGTGACTGATGATACGGAAGCCTTGCAGCACGCCATCCAAGAAGGGGACGGCGTGCTGAAACTCAGCAAGGGGACCTATCGCATCACGCAGCCGTTGGTGTTTGACCTGACAAAACAGGGTTACGCGGCGGTGATCGGCGACGGGGGAACCGCGCGGATCGTGATGGCGGGGCCGGGACCGGCGATTCAGGTCCTCGGCGACCATCGCGGCACCGCCTTGCCGCAGACGGTCGAACCGCACACTTGGGAAAAGGAGCGGTTCCCAAATATTACAGGCATCGAAATCCTGGGCGAACATCCCGAAGCGATCGGCATTCAGTTGCGCAAAACGATGCAAATGACCGTCTCCCAGGTGCTCATCCGCAACTGCAAATACGGCGTGCATCTTGTCGAACGCAATCGCAATTTTCTGCTATGTGATTCGCATCTCTATGATAATGCCGCGTACGGTCTGTTCCTCGACCGCTGCAACCTGCATCAGATCAACGTCACGGGCAACCACATCAGCTACAACAAACGCGCGGGGATCAAGTCGCTTGACGGTGACGTGCATAATCTGCAAATCACCGGCAACGACATCGAATACAACAACCACCCCGGCGTCGACAAATCGCCCGGCGGCGAACCGACCGGGGCGGAGATCTGGTTCGAGGCGCCCGACGGCGTGATCAGCGAAGTGACGATCGCCAGCAACACGATCCAGGCCACCGTACAACCGGGCGGTGCGAATATCCGCATCCATGGATCGGGGAAAAAACCGCCTTATGCAGCCCGGCTATTGGCGATCACCGGCAATATCCTCGGCAGTCAGACACGGGGGATCGAACTGGTCTCCGCCCAACGGGTCGCCATCACCGGCAATACGATCTATGGTTCGGCCGATCTGTCGCTATTCGCGCAGGATTGTTCCGGCCTGTCGATGTCCGGCAACACCATCGCCTGGCAAGGCTTGCCCGACGACCCTCCCCGCGACGGCATTCGCCTGGAGCATTGCGACAACGGCGTGCTTTCTGGACTCGTCACGCATGGATTGAGCTGCGGCTCGGTGGAAGCCGGCGCGGCTGTGACGCTCGTCGGTTGCAGTGATTTTGCCGTCAGCGACTGTAATATTGTCGACCCGCTGTATCGGGGAATCGAGTTGGAAGATTGCACCCGCTGCCGCGTGACGGGCAATCACGTGATCGATCGCCGCGAACCCTCGAAGATGCAACAAGCGATCCGCATTCTCGGCGGCCGCAACAATCTGGTGCGGAACAATACCGTCGGCGGCGCCGTTGGTGAAAATATTCAAGCCGGAGCGGAAAATGCGACGTCGGACGGTAACATTGATTGGGAGTAAATTGTCGTAGGCGCGGTTGTACTGGCCGGCCGCGTCATCACCAACATTCGTGTCCCCGTCGTCCGGCACAGCCGGACCTACACAAATGTTACCGCGAAAGGTCGGTCGCGAACGTCGTGTTGTTGGCCACCGGCAGGCGCGGGGCGAAGCGGCGGTTGCGGGCGCCGTGGGAACCGCCGGGGAAGAAGGCGATTCCCAGAAACGCGTCTACCGTTCCCGTATCGGCCGGCGTGATGAAGTTGGCTTGGCCGAATAGCGCCAGCCACGGGTTCAGCGGCACGAAGACATCCGCCCCGAACACCAACCGTTCTCCGACCGGACGCAGGTCACCCAATGCCAGATTGACTTCGCCGTGCCCTTCGGCGATACCCAGCCAGAACGTGGTTTGAGCATCGTTTTCCCACGTGCGACGCCAGTAGATATTGCCCTGCGTGATTGGATCGAGCGTCAACGGGATCGTGAGATAATGGCCGCTGTCTCGCTTGTTGCTGATGGCGAACCAGGTTCCGAACTCATTTTGCTCGTCCACCGCGAATCCCACGTCGCCCCGCCATTGTCCGAGGTTGAAGTCGTCGTAATAGTCCTCATACAAGAAGTCGTATCCTACTGCCCAGATCAGTCCCGCTTCCGTCCGTTGAAACAGACCGATCGTCGTATAGTTCTGAAAGCGATCCTTTGTTCCGTCGACCCGTTCGAAGACTTGTACCGCGTTGTCGGTATAGTTGAGCGCCGTTCCGATCTGCACGCCCAAGCCCTGAGCCTCCCACAGCGGAAGTCCCATGTTCACGTGAAAACGCCCGCCGAATTGTGCGTTGACGCCGAAATCCTGCGGCTGCTTCGAGCCGTCCAAGCCGCCGAACAGTAGGAGGTTGTCATACCACGCCGTGCCGCAGCCGCACGGATCGGTCGGCCCGCACGCGTCGCAAGGTTGTTCATACGAGACCGTTTCCAGCGGTTCGGTTTCCCCTGGCCGGCGGTGGAAGTCGGCTGTCGTCGTCGAGGACATGGCCGCGCTGGGAAGATCTTGATTCGTTGCGGCATAGGGAGACATCGGCGAGGAAAACCCGTAGCGAACCTCTTCGGCCGTAGCGGAGCGTGCGGCCCACAGGGCCATCGCGAGCAAGACAACTCCGCTCATATACGGCCGAAGCCGCATGTGCGCCGTGTGCCAGCGATCAATTGCCATGTTGCTCTCCACGTTTCATGCCTAGAGCCAGTTTCAAAGCCCGGTTGCGCCTGTTCGCGGATCTGCCATATGAGTGTGTACGCGACGCGTCAGAGGGTTTTGAAACCGGTTGTTTGAATAACGGACCAAATCTCGGCGCGAATCGGAATAGGTTGACCGACATCTCACGTATCGGCCGTGCGGATCAGGAGACTTGGGCAGTTCTTACCGATTTTGCGGAATTTAACGGCATCGCGGCGTGTGGGACCCAACGCGTGCCGCTTCCGTCGGCCCATCCCCTTTGAGATAGCGGTTATCGCAGCCGAATCCTTCGGCAACGGTGTCCGTGGCGGGCGGGTAGCGGGAGATCGCAGAAATCGACGTGAAGTCGCTGTTGATCGACCAGCGCCGCCACGAGCGGGTCGGCCGCAATTGCTTCGGTGACGAGCATTTCGCCAGGAGCGGCCATCCGCGCCAGCGTTTCGGTCACGTGGGCCACCGAGCCGAAATAGCCCAACCGCCCGTCGTCGGACGTCGCCAACACGGTACCGCGGTGCGCACCCGCCAGGATTCGCAGATCGCGATTCGTCGGCCGGTTCAGATCATCCTCAAGGCTCAGCACGGCTTGGACGGCATCTTGTGGAGTATCGAAGGCGCACAGTACTCCCGTCCCCAGAGGGCGTACAATTGCGCCGGAGTGCAAGCGAACATTGTGGTCCACCAACCGCTCGAAGCGTTGCACCCGCGCATAGACCTCGCCGTCACCCAATTCTTCAAACAGCCGGTCGACCTCTGCCAAGTCGATCGCCAATAGCGTCACGGTCGACACGTTCAACAGCCGTCCCGACTTGAGCGATTCATCAGGGAAGAGATCGCGAAACGCCGGCAGCGCCGCGGCCTGTGCTGCGGTGAACACGTCCTGCAGCGGAATGCGGCGTTCCAGACGGACGACGATCTCGTGGTCATAGTCGCTGGTGATCGCCAGAACAGTCCGCCCCGCGCGAAGGTGGTGCGTGGTCGGCCCGACGATCTCGGGGGAGAGCACGAGCTCGCCTCGCGTGGTCCCCTTCAGGGGCAATACCCGCAGGCGATGGACCGAATCCAACTGTGCGCTGCGGAGTACGTATTCGCCTTCGGACAAAACGGGGGCCAGCTCCGCCCGCTCCCCCGGCGCCATTCGAATCTGCACCACGACGTGCGGCGAATGTTCCGGTCCGCCGATGCAATAGGTCCCCACGTCGGCGGCGCGAATCTCCGGATGTGCTTTGAAGATCAATTCCAGGGAATTTGCCAGGTCGACCTCGAAATCGAGATCGCAAACTTCACACCGCTCATGCTGCTCGATTTCCTTGAGCGTGTCCGCGACTCGCGAAGAAATCCGGCAAGTGGGGCAGAGAATGTCCCAGCCGATATCCAACAATCCTTCGCGCGCGGCATGCAAACAACTGACGACGAACTGCGGGCCGTCCAGTCCGAAGTTGCGGGCGACCGCGATCGGGCGGATTCGTCCCAGTTCCTGTGCCGGGGCGTCGCGAAGGAACTCGCCGAGATGTTCGATGGTGGTGGGATCGATACCGCGCTGCGCGAGACGGTCCAGTCGGGATTCCAATCGCTGCTGCCGCGCTTTGGACATGCGTTCCGGCGCAATGAACGGATCGGTTAATGCCGAATCCCCCAATCGCCCCGTCACCGCCTGGTCAATACGGCCGTACACCCGATCCAACGCTCGCTTGCCTTTGACGGTGACCTCCATCGTCGCCACCAATCGCCCCACCAGTCCTCGCGGATTGATGCGCACCGTGTGCCGCAGTTTCGTGCCGCCGGCGGACTGCGGCATCAACTCCACGATACTCAAAAACCATTCGAAGGGCCCCTTGTCGAATTCGCGGAGAATCCCCAGCCGTTGCCCTTCGACCGATTCAAACGGATGTTCCTCCCAACCGATCTGCAATCCCGCCATACGGAACTCGCCGTATTTGCGGAGCCGGCCGCGATCATCGCGGCGCGTCTGATAGACGACCGACGGCACGCCTACTGCACAATTGATGCGGTCCGTGTTTGACACATACGGCCAGAGCGCCTCCGCACTCCCTTGCAGATCCCATTCAAAGACCTCTTCGAATATTTTCGTCGGATCGTGCGGCGGCAGGTGCGGATGAATCTCCATCGCCGTCGCTTCGCCGCGGAGCAAACGATCGACTTCATGCAAAAACTGCGCAGCATCGGCGTAACGATCTTGAGGATTCTTGGCCAGCGTGCGTTGAATGATCTCGCACGTCGCCGCGCTGGCGTCGGCATTGAATTTTTGCAGCGGAGGCGGCGGTTCGTTGCAGTGCATGTTCATCAAGCTAGCCGCGTCCCCCGCCTCAAACGGGGGTTTTCCCGCCAGCATCTCGAACAGGGTGATCCCCAGCGCATACACGTCGGTCCCCTGCCCCACGTCGCCCAGATTGGCGAACTGCTCCGGCGACATGTAGGAGGGGGTTCCCAGCAACATGCCGGTTTGCGTCATCCGCATCGATTCGCTCTGGTCGACCTGCCGCGCCAAACCAAAGTCCGACAGCTTAACGCGGAGCTGTTTGAGCGTCTCCATCGTCGGATCCAACAGGCCAACATCAAAGTTCTCGTCCGCTCCGTCGTAGGCCAACAGAATGTTCGCCGGTTTGATGTCGCGATGGATCATGCCCAGTTCGTGCGCGCCGACAGTCCCCGCGCCGCGTCCGCAATCAGCGAGAGCGCCACGCGCTCTTGCAGCGGAGCGCATTGGCGAATCAGCTTTCGCAAGTCGGTTCCCGCCACGTATTCCATGGCGATGTAATGTTGTCCGGCATCTTCGTTCACCTCGACCAGATTGGTGACGTAGGGGTTGTTGATCTCGCCCAGCAGCCGTCCCTCTTTGTAAAAGCGGCGGACGGCATCGGGATGGTCGAGAATTCGCGCGCTGAGCAGTTTAATCGCCACCCGCGCCCCGTCCGACGTGTCTTCTGCTTCATACACGTCCCCCATGCCGCCGGCACCGATCTTGCGGACGATGCGAAATCGTCCAATCTGTGTGGGCGTTGCACCGGCGCCGGACTTTTGCCGAAGCGCGCGGTCGACCGTGGCCTCCAGGTCTCCCTGCCGCAGCGGACCCCCTGCTCCGTCGCCAACGATTGTCGACTCCACATCGTGAACGACCGGCCGCACGACGCCGGCGGCATCGGCGATAGCTTCGAGCCGCAGACAGATTTCCTGTGCCGTTCCGCGGCCTGCCGGGTCACCATCCAGCGCGCGGGCCACCGCTGCACACAACTCCTGCACCCGCGTGTCATTCTCGGCGGATTTCGGCAGACGCTGCTGCAGCTTGTCGCGAAATTGTTCGACGCGCTCGATCGGCTGATCCTGCTCACCCGTAAATAGCCAAACTAAAAGCGCCGAAAGACTGTAAACATCGGTCGCCACATCCGGTTCGCCGGCGGAATCGGATGTCGCTGGATCGAATAGCTGCGTCTCCATCGACTGATCGCTCGCCGTTTGTCCCGGCTCTCCGGGGGGCGACGGCCGCACAAAGTCGATCTGCAAATTGCCGTCGGGGCGGACGCGAGTCGATTCCGGCGTCAAACTGCCGTGCGCCAAACCTAAGCGATGTCCCGCCGCCACGGCCGACGCCAATTGGCAGCCGTAATTGATGACGTCGTTCGACAGATCCTGTGTCTCGACGGTCGCCGCTTGCGACAGCCGGAGCGGAGCGGACGGTTCCAGGACAACCGACATCTCATCGCCGTCGAGGTTTAGCTCGAGCACGCGGGTGACCGACGGATGGGACAATTGCCGCGCGAGCCGCACCCGTTTCTTGACGCGGTCCGCTGCGGCCGGGTCGAGCTGACTGAGCATGACAATGTCGACTTCGGTGCCGTCCCCCGCCCGTTTGGCGCGATAGCTCAACCCTTCGCGGCTTGTGCTGAGTTGCGAAATGATTTCGTACTCGGTGCGTGCAACGCTGACACCGGTCGAGGTCGCAGCCGGAGGCGCTTCGGCGAACGCCGCGTCCACCGCAGACTTCAGTTCGGGAAATCGGTGCCGATATTCGTCCGCCTCAGGCGACGTCCCCGACCGGCGGAGCATCTCCAACTCGATCAGCAACAGCTCTTTGAGCAACGGGGGATGCAGTATCTCCTCCGCCTGCTCCAGATACTCCTCGATGACCGCTGCCCGTCCGTCTTGCCACGCTTCCTCGAATTGCACGCACAGCGTATCGAGTTGCAACTCGTGCGCGAGGCTCAATCCGGTTTGTGACAGTTGCTTGGTCATTCCGCCGGCAGATCACCTTCGAATTCGCTGTTCCACACTTTTCGTATCAAACTCAACCGCCGTACGACCGTCCGCAGGCCGTGTCCGGTCATTTGCGCGATTTCTTCGTTGGAGTAACCTTCAAACTTCAGCCGTGCGACCTCGCGAAAGGAATCGTCCGGCAGCATGTCCATCAAACGCTCCGACTCCTCCGAAACCTGGATGGCAAAATCGGGCGTGGGCGTTTCGCCGATCACGCGATCGATGCCCGCCGCCAGCGAACGGACGTCGACCTCGAACACCGATTCGCCGCGGACGTTGCCGTCGCCTCGCTTTTTGGCGGTCCGCTCGCGCAACTGATGCGCCACCTTGCGGGCCGTGATCACCACCAGCAACGACCACAAGTTGTCCCGGTCCTTGAGGTCCGGGAAACGGTCCTGTCGCACGCCGCGGCACAGGCTGTGAAAGGCGCTGAGTGCGACGTCCTCTTCATCAAAGTCGCGGCGAACGTGGCCGGGCAGCTTACGACCGGCCAGGGCGGTCAACCGCGTGAAGTACCGCTCCCACAATTGCTGAGCGGCATATTCGTCCTTTTGTTTCAGCCCCTGAATCCATCCGGCCACGGAATCGTCGGCTGAGAAAGTTTCGCTCATCGTCGCCGGTCCCTCCCGGTAAGAAAGTATTCTCATAACACACTATCCGGAAACAACTTGCGACGCAAACATTTTCGCGGATTTGCCGCCATTCGGGCGAAAAATCGCGAATTTCCAAAATTCGATCAAGTTTTTTGGCCTTTAGGTGCCCCGCGTCGGCATTTCCAAGTAGAGCGATGACGCATCGCTCACTTTCACCAAACACAAAAGACTCCCCCCAATCTGCTAAGGATAGAGAACGATGTCACACGCTATGGACCACAAAATCCGGTTTGACTGCCTGGACGATCCCCGATTGCTGGCCGCCGACGTAGAACTGGTCGACGGCGTTTTGGAAATCACCTGCACGAATCCGTTCGACACGATCGATCTGGAATACGTCCACGAAGAGGGCGTGATCGCCAAGATCCTGGTGACGGTCTGCGACGCCGACGGCGACGTGATCAAGGAGCGGGAATTCGACATCGACGACGTCGATTGGGTCGTGATCGACGCTCCGGAAGGAGACGAGCCGGAAGTCAACCTGCCGGAACTCCCCGTGAAGCCCTACGCCGGTTTCGACGAGGGTTCCCCGGTGGGCGACATGGAATACGGTATTGCGGTGCGTCGTCGGGTTTCGTTGAATTAAGGGGCGGATGGGGTTGCGAGAGAATTCCGCTTGCCGTGGCGACAGCGGCAGTGGACAATCAGCGACAACTCATGACCAAATAACAGGTCGCAAATGGCTAAGAGTCTTTTCATCAGCGGTGCCGTGATCGGATCAGGCGTTCCGTTTTGTTACGGGGCCTGGATGTTGTTCTCTTTTTGGTCACGGCCGGCGCCACCACTCGGCATGGATGAATGCGGCATGCCGGCTCTCGGCGCGTTCTTCATGATGGCGATTGCTAGCCCGGTGGGAGCAATCGTCATGGCGAGTATCGGAGCTATTGTTGGCGAAATCTGCGACGTCGTCTTAGCATTCCGTGTTCGCGAATGAGGTAGGCTTGCGGTTGCTGTCGTATTTGAACGGCAAGTATCGAAATGAAGGCGCGAATTCAAAAAATCACTCGTGGTCAGATCATATTGGGCGTCGGTCCTAGGACGGCTAGGTTTTGCATAGAGGGTTATCTTCCGGGGTATGGTTCACCAGATTTCGACATTTACCCGACAGATACCATTGAGATATTTTCAGACGGTTCGACGAGCAAGGTGCAAGCCGAAGAAGTCGACGGAATACTTGCACTTCTTTGCGAACAACTGAACGCTTGTGGCAAGACCTACCAAATTCAGCGTCCATCTTCGAATTCATGAGATTGGCGAAAAAGGTGCGGCTACGGCAACCGCCGGTTCAATTCGCCGCGACACCCTGCAGACGTTCGGAGATTTGTGCACAGATGTCATGCAGCAAACGCAGCGACGTGGTCGCCTCCACCTCGCTAATCGTCAGCGGTGGGCTGATGCGGATCACTTTGCCCGATAGCGGGCCTAACAAGTGAATTCCGTCGCCGTTCTCCTCGCCTAAATAGGCCGCCTCGACAACGGCGATGGCGACTTCATTGGCCGTCAAATCGCCGACGGCGGCGCATTCGATGCCGAAGACCATCCCCTCGCCGCGGACTTTGGCGATGACGGGGGTCTCTTTCAATTTGGCGAGTTCGGCGAAGAAGATTTCCGAGTTCGACGCGGCGCGCTCCAGGACGTTCGTCGATTCAAATTCATCGAGCGTTCCCAGCACGGCGGCGCACGAGGGCGGGCTGGCGCTCCACGTGTCGGAGGCTTCGCCGTAATGCAGTGTGTCCATGATGTCGCGGCGGCCAACGACGGCGGCAACGGGGACGCCGTTGCCCAGACCCTTGCCTAACACAACCAGGTCAGGCTCGATCCCGTAGGCTTCAAAAGCGTACATGCACGGCGTGCGGCCGAAGTTGGCTTGCACCTCGTCGAAGATCAGCAGGATGTCGTGCTCGCGGCAGAACTCCTGCAGCAGGTGATGATAGGCCGCCGGCGGATGATAGCTGCCGCCGCCGCCGAGATACGGTTCGGTGATCAGACAATTCAGCCGCGTGCCGTATTCCTTCCAGAGGGCATCCAGTTCATTGCGATACGTTTCGAGATCGATCTCCTCGCCGTATTTGCTGACGTCGTCGACTTCGCTCATGGGAAAGCTGATGAACTTCACGCGGGGATCGCGGTCCGGGTCGGATTCACAGCCGGTGACCGCTCCAGCGAGGCCCTTTTTGCCGTGGAAGCCATACCGCGTGGCGATGATGATGTCGCGGTTTTCGTCACGGTGCAGACAGGACCAGAGTGCCTTTTGAATTCCTTCGGAACCGGAAGCGGCCCACATCACGGCGTTGATCCGCTGGCCGCCGGGGCGATTGTGGGCGCTGGCGACGAGCCGCTCGGCGGCGGCCGCTTCGACGTGCGTCAGCGCGTTGTACGCGGTGAGCGGCAGCGCTTCGAAAAAAGTATCGGCGTCCCCCTCCTCCGCCGTCGGAGCGGTGAGATGCTGCGGGGTCCAACCCATGTATTTGGCGAAGCGTTGTTGCCAGCGGAGCGGATTGTGGCCCAGGTTGGAGACCAGCACGCCGGAGGAGAAGTCGTACAGCCGCCGCCCTTCGGGAGTCCAATGAAAACAGCCGGCCGATTTGGCGAGCACGGCCTGGCTGGGCGTAAACGTCTTCAGCGCCGCCGGTTGATAAGCATTGACCGTCGCGCGGTCTTGGTTGGAGCGGTCCTCGCCGGGGAATTGAATGGGATTCGTCATGGAGGGATCGTTTTCGGTTTTGTGATTGATGCGCCGGGGCGCTGCGTAGAATTTGAGGGTGTCCCCCGGCGAAGCCGCGGGCTGGGAGCGGTGGTCGGAGCGATCGGTTTACTTGTTTTCGTTTTCGATCGAGTTCAGCGCGTCTTGGGCGGCCTTGCGGACGTTTTCGTCACCGTCGTCTTTGGCTGCGCGACGCAGAGCACGCAGGACGAGCGGGTCGGTCCGCCCCGTTTCCGCGAGAGCCTTCACGACCTGCAGGCGAACCTGCGGGTTTTCGTGGTCGATCGCCAGACGCAAGATGGGGGCGGCTTCGCGGCCGATGTCCTCGTCGTCGGGTGCAATTTGGACCAGCGACCAGGCACTGACCAGCCGCAGAAAGCGGTCGGTTTCGCGAAGGTTCTTCCGCAAGGCGGGAATGGCTTCTTTCGCCTCGGGGCCGATTTGACCCAGAGTATAGGCGGCCGTGAACCGCAATGCGGCGTTGTCGTCGGTCAGCAGTTTAACAATCGCCGGTGTGGCCTTGGCCGAAACCGGCCCCAGGTCGGCCAACGTGACCAACAGTTGATCGCGGACCGCGGGATCCTGTTCCGCCGCCAATTGCGCCGACAGATCGGGTACAGCCGCTTTGGCCTTGGCACCGATTTTTCCCAAGGCGATTGCCGCCTCGCGGCGCACCAACGGCATCTCGCTCGAGAGCGCCTTCGTCAAGCGGGGCACGGCCAACTTGATGTATTCGTCGTTGTCCGGTTCCAACGTGATCAACGCATGTGCGCTGGCGAGTTGCAGCCGGTCGTTGTCTTTGACTTTGGCAGTCCGTTCCAAAATGGGGATCGCCTGTTTTTCGCCGATTTTCCCCAGGGCAAACGCGGCCGCCGGACGCGCCGCGGCATCCGGATCTTCCAGGAGGGCCATCAACTTGGTCGAAGCTTTATTGGCTTCGGGACCAATCAGCGCCAAGGCGACGATCACATCCCGTTTGACGATCTCATCTTTCTCGTCGATCGCTTTCACCAATTCATCGACGGCCGGCTTTGCGCCCGGTCCCATTTCGCCGAGTATCATCGCCGCCAACTGTCGCGAGTTTTCGTTGGACAGCAATTTCGCGACGGCCGGCGCGGCCGGCGTACCGATACTCGACAGTGCGTTTGCGGCGTGGATGGCCACGGCCGGCTCTTCATTCTGCACGGCCTCGATCAACGCGTCGGCACTTTCCGCTGCATCGGGCCCCAGCGCTCCCAGCGCGTCGGCGGCGCTGATTTGTACAGCGAGATTCTCATCGCCCAAGGCTTCAGTCAAAGCTGGAATGGCCGTTTGGGATTCCGGTGCGAGTTTTCCCAGTGCGGCCGCCGCGTGCGCCCGGACCGTTGGCGACTTATTGGTCAGCGCGGTCGTCAAACTCTCTACTGCTACTTTCGACCCAACGCCGATTTCTCCAATCGCACGAATGGCATGCCAGCAGGCCCGCTCATCTTCGGCAGCCGCCAGTTTGGCTAGTGCCGGAACGGCGCTTTGCGCATCAGGTCCGATGTTGGCCAGCACGTCGCACGCCCGCCAGCATACCTCATGATTCCCTTGGTCGACGACCTTGGTTAACTCGGCAACCGCCACGGGGCCCATCTGGGATAACAAGCGTGTCGCTTGATGCGACAAGTGTGCGTCATTCGAGGTAAGAGCGGCCACAGCATCGGGCATGATGGCCTGTAGCGGCTCGGTTTCGTCCGGATTGATCCGCCACAGCGCAATTGCCGCGACGATCTTGAGTCGTTTATTGGGGCTTTCCAAGAACTTGCGGATCGCCGGATCGGCTTTGGCGGATGCCGGACCGATCGCGGCCAAGGCGTGCAACGTTTCGTGATTGAGTGCGTCGTCTTGCTTCGTCAGCAAGCTTGTGAGCGCCGGCACGGCGGCCCGCGCTTCGGGGCCGATCCGCTGGATGGCAAACAGCGCCTCCTCAACAACCTCCCGTTCCTTGTCGCGGAGCAATCCCGCCAACGGCAGAATCACCTCGGGGGGCACGTTCTCCCGCAGTCCCAGTTCCGTAGCCGCCGCAGCACGCACACTCGGTTCGGGAGATTTCAAATCGTCCAACAGGTCGGAGATGCTGGCCTCTTGGGCGGACAGTCCGCCGCCGACCGTCACGAAAACGGCCACTAGCCAGATGGTGAATGTTCGCTTCATGGTATGCTCCGCTTGCCCGAATCCGGAGAAGGTGATTGCCTCAGCCGCCAAACTCCTATATTATAGGCGTTGGCAGCGGTCGTCTATTCTACACGGCGCCGCAGCGGTTTTCAGTATGGTTTTTGTTCATTTCCGGTTTGCGGCCGACAATTCGCCGCCGACCGGCGGATGTGACAAATGCCCGTCCCGTTTCTGTGGTCGCCCGTGCCGGGGTTGCGGTCGACGTGACGGAATCTCCGAAAATTGGGTGCAAGTGTCCAGGGGGGTGGCTCGATGAAAAATAAATCCTGGTTCGTACTGCTCATGGGCGGCATTGCCGCTGTAGTAATTCTGTGCAGTGACAATGCCACCCAAGCCCAAGTTCGCGTGGGAGTCGGCGTGCCGGGCCGGGGGTGGTATCGCCCGACCGGTTACGGATACGGTTGGGGTTACGGCGGTTGGGGCTACAATCCTGGCGCGTCAACCGTAGCGGGGGGCTACGGCCAAGGCATGGCTGAGGTGATCCGCGCACAAGGCGAAGCGAATCAGAGCAATGCGCAAGCGAGATTGACGCTCGAAGAAGCCCGCACGAAAGATATCGAAAACGATAAGAAGGCGGCCGACGCCTATTGGGCGATGAGGAACCGGTGGCGTCAGGAACGCGAGGCGCAACGCCAAGAGAACGCAGAGCGGGCCGCCCGGAACCGGGAGCGGTTAGCCAGCGAAGACTCCGGACCTCGAAATCAAGGGCTGGGCCCGGATGCCTTCGATTCGGTCACCGGTCAAATCAATTGGCCTCCGGTTCTGCAAACCCCGCAATTTGACGAGTATCGCGCGGAATTGAATGAACTCTTCGAGCACCGCACTTTAGTCGGCGCTGCGTCGGGGCGGGAGACGAGTCAACAGATTAAGGCAACGACTGATGCCATGCGCGACGAGCTTAAAGAGCAAATCACGCAGATGTCGCCGGACGACTACATCGCCGCGCGCAAATTTATCGACGGTCTTGCCTACGAAGGGCGGAGCTGAAGCCTAGAACCCGTTTCAAAACCCGGTTGCGCGTGTTCGTGAAACTTTCATTCAAGTGTGGGCGCGACGCGTCAGAGGGTTTTGAGACCTGCTTTAGAAAATCGGTCGGCATACGACGCCCCGATAGCACGAGGGTCCCAGAACGGTTGTGCTGTCCTACGACCGTTGGGCGTCAGAATGTGATTGCCGTTAAGAATGCCAAGACCACTTTGCGGTCATCGTCGGAAACCTTTCCCCGAAACCGCAGCTTCAACCGGCCGCTTTGAGTGTGGCGACCCGACACCGTCAAATTGCCCCGATAATTGAGAACGCTCCGGAAGTAATATTCCACGGAGCGTTCATGTCCACGCAGGGGCGCGCCGGAGCAGCGGACCATGACGGGTGTGACCCAGATGCGAAACTCGGGCAACAATCTCAGCAGCGCCAAGATGACCGCCGCTGTGATAATGATCGCGAGGTCCTGTTCCATCGCTATGTCCCGCTAGAAAGCGGAATACTCCGCACCCGACCGCTTTCCGCGCAGACCCGTACCGCTTACAGTTCAAGTAGTTGCATCGCGCGCCAGTTGCTCGGCCAATTCTAAATCGGTTTTGGTGCCGACCGTTTGCCCAGATACGCCCGGTCGTGCCGGACCGCCAAGTTGTTTCAGCTGCCCGGAGTATCGTATAATTAGCGATTGTTAAGAATCAATTCGGTTCACACAGGGTTTTCCCCTGGTGGTCTGACCGAACTAAGGTCTGTTGGCATAACTCCCCCAAAGACCGCAGTTTGGATGGTAATCCGACTTTGTTGGGTGTGAACGCAGCTGCGGTTTCCCGGGTCGTTTCCCTTGGCGAACGTTTCCTGGACAGACCGCGTTTCTTAAGCACCACCATCGATCAAATCCACCCGTCCGGCGGCCGCGCAGTGACTGATTATTGCGGCGTCTGGCGTTTCGCATCAACATTGTGGTTTGGGGCAACATGGACCTTGCGAAAGTCGGGATCTTCTGTTTCCTCGCCAGTTATTTGGCGGCGTTCGGGCTGGAAGCCTCAAGGCTTTTGAAGCGGTACAAGGCGAGCCGCATCGTTTTGTTGCTGTTCGTCACGGCCGGCTTGTGCGCGCATACGATCTTTCTTCTCGTCCGCAGTCGTGCCAGCAATCTACCGCCGCTGGTCGGATCGCAGCAGGATTGGATGCTGGTGCTGGCTTGGCTGATGGTGTTGTTTTATTTGGTGTTCACGCTGCTGGATGAGTCCTCGGCGCTGGGACTGTTCATCCTCCCAGTCGTCTTGTTGCTCGTGGCAGCGACCTACTTCGTCGGGGACGCTCCGCAACCATTGCTGGCCGAACAACAGAATCTCAAGATGACACATGCCGGCCTGTTGGTTTTCGGGATCGGCGGCGTGATCATCGGCTTTGTGATCGGCATGATGTATTTGGTGCAGCACCGCCGACTGAAGCACAAGCACGGCCAAACCACCGGCTTGACGATGCCCAGTCTGGAACGACTGGCCCGCTGGAATCGCTTGTGCGTCATGTTGAGCTTTCCGCTGTTAACCGCCGGCATGCTGACCGGAGTCGGCTTGGGGCTCTATTCGCAGAAGACGCCCGAACCGGTGCAGTTTCTTGATCCGGTGATCATCGGCTACGGTCTGGTGTGGGTGGTGATGGCCGTTTTGTTCGGCTGGTTGTTACGCACCAAACCGGCCGCCGGAAAACAAGTCGCCTGGATGACCATCTGGGGTTGCGGATTCTTGCTACTGACAGTCGTCGGCTTGCAGGTTGTCAACATGGACAGTTGGCACACCTGATGACGCTTGACGAGAGGGTCGCCGTTTGCGGAAATGAAGTTTCACCGGCGCGGCCGGACCGCAGGTTGAATGTCTTGGGCCTTGTTGCAAATCGGCGTGTTGCGAAGTGAGCGAAGATCATTGGAGTCGGCGTTGAATCTGCAAGTTGTGTACTGTAGCCACCACGGGACTGATTTGGCGTTGCGCGAAAAACTCGCCTTCTCCGAAGAAGACACCGTCCGCGCCTACGATCAACTCCGCTCCCGGTTTCCCAACTCGGAGTTCGTCGTCCTCTCGACCTGCAACCGTGTGGAACTCTATACGGCCCAGGAATCACTGGACAACGTACCGACCCATCAGCAGCTAGCCGGGTTTTTCTCCGAGTTCCACTCGATTCCACTCGACGATTTCTTCGACATTCTACTGGAGAGGACCGGTCCGGATGCCGTGCGCCATCTGTTTTCCGTCGCGTCGGGCGTGGACAGCATGGTTGTCGGCGAACCGCAAATCGTCAGCCAGGTGCGGGAGGCATACGCCACCGCGCGAATGAACCGCGCCTCGGGGCCGATGGCCAACGCCATGTTTGAGCGGGCCTTGAAGGTTGGGAAGCGGATTCGCACCGAGACCGGGTTGGCCGAGGGCCGCATCTCGATCGCCAGCGTGGCGGTCGGTGATTTCGGCAAGAGTATCTTCGACCGCTTCGACGACAAACAGGTGCTGGTGATCGGTGCGGGTGAAATGGCAGCCGAAACGCTGCGGTACCTCAAGGAGGAAGGGGTCCGCAACTTGGTGGTCGCGAATCGCAGCCCCGACCGCGCCCGCGAACTGGCGGCGCAATGGGGCGGCACCGTCGCTGATTTCAGTGAACTGGATCGGTTGATGGCGGATGCGGATATCATCGTCAGCACGACCGGCGCCGACCAACCGATCGTGACGCGGGACCGCTTTGCCGCCGTCCGCCGGCAGGGTGAATACAAGCAGGTCTTTATCCTCGATCTCGGTGCCCCCCGCGATTTTGAACCGTCGGTCGGCGATCTGGACGACAACGTATTCCTCTACTGCATCGACGATCTGGAGGAGACCTGCGAACGGAATCGCAAAGTCCGCAAGAAAGAGATCGCTGCCGCGCAGCGGATTATCGACGAAGAGACGGACGAGTTTATGCACGCGGTCTACCACCGCGCCACCGGGCCGATTATCCGCAACCTGCGCGAAAAGTGGCACGACGTCACCGAGGAGGAGCTCGCCTGGTTGTTCGGACGGCTGGACGGCCTGGATGAACGCGAACGCAAACTCGTGGAACAATGGGTCAATCGGCTCGTCAACAAGCTGCTGCATCCGCCGCTGGAAGCGCTGAAAGAAGAAGCCCGCGATGGGACCCCTCACGGCCTGATGGACGCCCTCCGCCGATTGTTTCACCTGCGCGACTGACGACCCGTAGCCACAAAGATGGCCGCGGGAACTTTGCGGACATGTGTGGGGCCGGGGAGCCCCGCGCACAACGGGTTTGGGCGGGGAGTGACCGGTGGTCAGTGGCCAGTACGTTTTGGCTCACAACGGGCGGACAGCTTGGGTGCGTCAACGTTAAAGTTTAAAGATTTTTTTACGCCGGTTCACCGGCGATTCCGCGCAACAGTATTAGCCTGCATGTCTCACAACTTTTTGTGCGGGGGTTGGATTTTGGGTTTGGGGTG